>JAVHVB010000490.1:0-10415 GCA_032160775.1 Pseudonocardiales bacterium
CCGGCGGCCGCAGGCTGCTCGCGGGCCGTGGCGATACCGTGCAGGGTCGCGTCGAGCCGGGTGCGGGCGGCGGCCGGCGCCACTGCCACGACGTCGTTGGGGTCCGGGTCGGCGGCGAGAAGAAGTGGGAGAAGGGTCCGGGCGCGCGCCGGACCGACCGCTTCGTGCAGCCGGAGCAGCCGGAACCAGGAGATCTCGTCCTGCGGGTTCGCCACGACCCGGAGGGTGGCGAGGAAGTCCTTCACGTGCGCGGCCTCGAGGAACTTCAGCCCGCCGTACTTGACGAACGGGACGCGCCGGGCGGTCAGTTCGATCTCCAGCAGGTCCGAGTGGTGCGCCGAGCGCATCAGGACGGCCTGCTCGCGCAGCGCCGTGCCGTCGTCGACCGCTTCGAGAACCGCGTCGGCGATCGCCCGCGCCTCTTCGCCGGCGTCGTGGCAGCGCACGAGCCGCGGCCGTCGGCCACTGCCGGGGCGGTCGGCGTGCAACGTGACGCGGTGGGCGCCCTCCCCGGGCCGGACCACGTTGGCCAGCTCGAGCAGCGGCTGGCGGGACCGGAAGTTGCGCTCCAGCTTCACCACGGTGGCGTCCGGCAACGCGGCGTGCAGCGACAGCAGATGGTCGCTCGACGCGCCCCGGAAGCCGTACACGGCCTGCGCGTCGTCGCCCACGACGGTCAGCCCGCGGCCGTCCGGACACAACCCGGTGACGATGTCGACCTGCACCTGGTTGACGTCCTGGTACTCGTCGACCAGCACGTGGTCCCAGCGCAGCCGCAGCCGCTCGGCGACCGCCGGCTGGTTCAGCAGCGCGCGCCAGTAGAGCAACAGGTCGTCGAAGTCGAGCAGCCCGCGCTGCCGCTTGCGGGCCACGTAGGACTTCAGCACTTCCAGCACCTGCTCGACGTGTGGCTCGGACCATGGGAAGTCGGTGGTGATCACCTCGCGCGCCGGTCGCCCGGTGTTCACCGCGCGGGTGTAGATGTCGGCGATGGTGGCGGCCCGCGGAGCGCGCGCCGCCCCGGAGGTCGCGGTCAACCCGTGGTCGTCGCGCAGCATCTCGAGGAGATCGACGACGTCGCCCGGGTCGATCACGGTGATCTCGGCCAGCCCGAGGGCGGCGGCGTACTCACTGATCAGCCGGTGCGCGACCGCGTGGAAGGTGCCGCCCCACATCCGGCGGGCGGCGCCGCCCGCGCTGCACAGGGCGGCGGCGCGGCTGAGCATCTCCTCGGCCGCGCGCCGGGTGAAGGTGAGCAGCAGCAGCCGCTCCGGCGGGACGCCGCGCTCGAGTACGGCGGCGACCCGGCTGGTCAGCGTGCGGGTCTTGCCGGTGCCCGCCCCGGCCACGATCAGCAGCGGCCCGTCGCCGTGGCTCGCCGCGGCGAGTTGCACCTCGTCCAGCCCGTCCGCCCAGTGGATGTCGAACACACGTGCGACTCTAGGCCCGCGGACGTCTGTTGTGGCCGCGCTGCGGCCAAACACGCCGTAACGCGCACGGGAGTAGGGCCAAGGGTGGTCAGCCGGCCGGGACGAGGCCGCCCGCCGCGCCGACCAGCTCGGTCAGCCGGTCGACGTCGGCGAAGGTCTTCGCGATCACCGTCGTCCGCTTGAGGTAGTGGCCCACCGGGTACTCCATCGTCATCCCGATGCCGCCGTGCAGCTGGACGGCTTCCTGCCCGACGTGCCGGGCGGCGAGATCGATCTGCAGCTTCGCGGCGCGGACCATCACCCGCCGTTCCGCGACGTCGTCCGAGCTGAGCGCGAGCCGGGCCACCAGCGCCATCGAGCGGGCCTGTTCGAGTGAGACGTACATGTCGGCGGCGCGGTGTTGCAGCGTCTGGAAGACCGAGATCGGCTTGCCGAACTGCACCCGGGTCTTCAGGTAGTCGACGGTGAGCCAGAGCATCCGGTCCATTGCGCCGACCGCCTCGGCGCACAGCCCCGCGGTCGCGACGTCGAGCACGCCCTCGATCGTGGCAAGGGCGTCTGCCGGCGCGCCGAGGGCCTCGGCGGGCGCATCGGTGAACAGCAGGTCCGCGCCGCGCAGGCCGTCCTGCATCGGGTAGGCCGCCCGGGTGAGGCCCCCGGCGGCGGCGTCGGTGATGAACAACCCCACCTCGCCGTCCGGCGTGCGGGCGGTCAGCACGATCTGGTCGGCCGCGTCGCCGCCGAGCACGGCGATCTTCTCGCCGGAGATCGTCCAGCCCGCACCCGCGGGCCGGGCCGTCGCCGCGATGTCGGTCAGCGACCAGCGCGAGCCGGGCTCGGCGAAGGCGAACGCGAGCAGCGTGTCGCCCGCCGCGACGCCGGGCAGCACGGCCTGCTTCTGCTCGGGCGAGCCGGCGGCGGCGACCAGCCCGCCGCCCAGCACCACGGTGGCGAGGTAGGGCTCGAGCACGAGGGCGCGGCCGAAGCACTCGAGCACCACGGCGAGCTCGTCCGGACCCATGCCGGCTCCGCCGTACTGCTCGTCGAAGGGCAGGCCGAGCAGTCCGAGCAGGGCGTACTGGCGCCACATGTCGCGGCTCCAGCCGTCGTCGGAGTTCAACACCCGCAGGCGCACGTTCGCGTCGTAGCGCTTCTCGAGCAGATCGTTGACGGTCTCGGCGAGCAGCTTCTGCTCGTCGGTCGGTTCGAGGTCCACTGCTGCTCCTTCTAGAACTTCAGGATCGCCTTGGCGATGATCTGCCGCTGCACCTCGTTCGAGCCCGCGTAGATCGACGCCTTGCGCCAGTTGAAGTAGGTGGGCAGCGCGTCCGTGGCGCCCTCGGGCAGGGCCGCGAAACCGTCCGGCAGCTCGTCGGACTCGCGGTAGGCGAGCGCCGCCGGGCCGAGCGCGTCGACCAGCAGTTCGGTCGCGTCCTGTTGCAACTCCGACCCGCGCAACTTCAGCACCGACGAGACGGGGTCCGGCATCCCCGGCGGCAAGGACGTCTCACGCGCGAGCACCCGCAACACGCTCATCTCGAGCGCCGCGGTCTCGACCTCGAGCCGGGTCACCCGCGCCCGGAAGAGCGGGTCGGTCAGCAGCGGGCCGGCGACGCGCTTCAACCGCGCGATCCGGTTCTTGATCATGCCGACGCCGGCGTTGCCCGTCCGCTCGTTGCCGAGCAGGAACTTGGCATACGTCCAGCCCTTGTTCTCCTCGCCGACGAGCTGGTCGACCGGAACCCGGACGTCGTCGAAGAAGACCTCGTTGACCTCGTACCCGCCGTCGATGAGGTGGATCGGCCGCACCGTGACACCGGGGGAGCGCATGTCGATGAGCAGGAACGAGATGCCCCGCTGCTGCTGCGCCTCGGGGTCGGTGCGCACCAGGTTGAAGATCCAGTCGCCGTACTGCGCCAGCGTGGTCCAGGTCTTCTGCCCGTTCACGATGTAGTGGTCGCCGTCGCGCACGGCCGACGTCTTCAGCGATGCGAGATCGGAACCGGCGTTCGGCTCGGAGAAGCCCTGCGACCACCAGATCTCCGCGCTCGCGGTCTGCGGCAGGAACCGGGCCTTCAGCTCCTCGCTGCCGAAGTTCGCGATCACCGGACCGACCATGGCGGTGTTGAAGACGAGCGGCGGCGGGACGTGGGCGAGGACCATCTGCTCGGCCCAGATGTGGCGCTGCAACGGCGTCCAGTCCTGGCCGCCCCACTGCACCGGCCAGTGCGGGACAGCCAACCCGTGCGCGTTCATGATCTGCTGCGAGGTGACGACGTCCGCCTTGCTCGCGTGCAGTCCGCGGGCCAGCCGATCGCGGATCTCGGCCGGGATCTCGGTGGTGAAGAACTCGCGCATCTGCTCGGCGAAGGCGCGTTCCTCTTTGCTGAGCGCGAGTTCCATGAATGCTCCCGAACGACGGCGGCGGCGACCTCCCAGGTTACCCGCCGGTAGCATGCACTCCGGCTGGCGGGGACAACGCCCGCCCGCCCCGGTAACCTCTCGGGCGTTGCCGAAGGGGAGCCGATGGATCACAAGACGCTGGTCGATCTCATCTCCATCCCGCTCTTCACCGGCGTCATCGGCTACATCACCAACTGGACCGGCGTGCTGATGCTGTTCAAGCCGGTCGGCTTCCACGGCGTCAAGGTGCCGGGCCTGAAGATGCTGTTCCCCTATCTGCCGCGGCGGGTACGGATCCTGCCGCTCATCCGCTACGACGGCCGAATGGGCTGGCAGGGGATCGTGCCTTCGCGCGCGGACAAGATGGCGAGCATCAGCGTCGACAAGGGGCTGGCCAAGCTCGGCAGCATCTCCGACTTCTACCGCGAACTCGAGCCGGACGCGATCGCCGAGCACTTGACGCGGATCGCCCAGGCCGAGATCCGCGACGTCGTCGAGCTGATCATGCAGCAGGAGAACCCGCAGCTGTGGCGCGACCTCCCGCCGGTGATCAAGGAAGCGGTCTTCGCCAGGGTGCGGTCACAGTTGCCCGGCATCGTCCGCAACATCACCCATGACATCGGCCAGAACGTCGACCAGCTCATCGACGCGAAGCTGATGGTCATCAGCTACTTCGTCGAGAACCCTGAATTGCTGAACGAGCTGTTCCTGATCATGGGCCGCAAGGAACTGACGTTCATGCAGAACTTCGGCTTCTACTTCGGCTTCCCGATGGGCTTCGTGCTGTTCGGTGTCCTGCAGCTCTACCCGGCCTGGTGGATCCTGCCGTTGGGGGGCGTGATCATCGGGTGGGTCGTCAACTGGATCGGCCTGACGATGATCTTCGAGCCGGTGCACCCGAAGAAGTGGGTGCCCTGGCGGCAGGGTTTGCTGATCAAGCGCCAGCCGGAGGTCACCGAGATGTACTCGCAGATGGTCGCCGACAAGGTGATCACCCTGCAGAACATCGGCCACGAGCTGATGACGGGCCCGCGCAGCGATCGAACGATGCAGTTGCTCGAGGACTCGCTGCGGCCGGCCGTCGACAAGGCGGTCGGCCCGGCGCGGGCGGCGGTCCGGGTCGCGATCGGGTCGAAGGAGTACGACCAGATCCGCACCTCGCTGGCGACCGAGGCGAGCGGCTTCGCCCCGATTGCGTTCAACGACGCGGAGTTCAGCAAGCGGCAGTCCGTCAAGATCTACCGGTTCATCTCGTCGCAGATGAAGCAGATGGGTCCCGACGATTTCGTCGAGATGCTCCGGTCGGCGATCAAGCAGGACGAGTGGCTACTGTTCTTCCATGGGGGAGCGCTCGGCCTGTTTGCCGGGTTCTTGCACCTCGCGATCTTCGGAGTTTGAGTCAGTGCCGACGAAAGTCGGCTCCGCCGATGGGCGGTGGGTGGGGAGGTGGACGTGGAGGACGAAGCCCGAACCCGCGTCGATCAGCGGCCGACCGAGCTGACCGCCGCCCGGCCACAGCCCGGGCTGGCGCGCCGGCCCTCACCGGGCGTGCTGGCCCTGCGGCCGAACGCGGACCTGCTGCGGGCCGCGCCGAGCCTGGCCAGGATGGCCGCCGTGTCGACGCTGCACCTCGTCGGCTGGTCTGTCGGCGCGGCTGCGGCGGGCGCCAACTACGTGGTGCGGCGCACCATGGAGGGCCAGCCGCCGACGCAGATCCTGCAGGAGGCCGCCGGTGATCTGCGCAACTTCGCGCTGCGCACCCTCGGCATCGACCCGGGCGCGGTGCCGACGATCGCGATCGGCACGCAGTCGGCCGACCCGCTGGACCGCCCGGTCACCCGCAACGCCACGACCAACGAGTTGCAGAAGCGCGGCTCCGAACTGCTGCGCCGCTCGAACGACGTCAACGTCGTCGAGGACACCCACCCGGCCTTCGCCCGCATCCTCAGCGAGATCACGCCGGACGAGGCGCGCATCCTGCGCTACGTCTATCTCGAGGGTCCGCAGCCCGCGCTCGACATCCGCACCTTCCGGCCGCTCGGCATCGGCTCGGAGCTGGTGGCCGCCGGGATGAACATGATCGGTGAGCACGCCGGGCTGCGGAACCTGGACCGGATCGACCAGTACCTCACCAACCTTTCCCGGCTCGGCCTCGTCGACTTCTCCAAGGAGCCGGTGTCCAACCCGAACAGGTATCAGGTGATCGAAGCGCAGCCGAAGACCGCGGTGGCGCTCAAGAGCGCGGGCCGGTCACCGAAACTGGTGCAGCGCAGCATCCGGCTGACCGGGTTCGGCGAGGAATTCGTCCGCACCTGCCTGCCGCTCAACGGCAAGGTGATGCCGACCCGCACCCCGCGGCCGCTGCCGGACGCCTCCGCCTGAGAGCACGACCACCGATCCAACCGCGCGTAGTGCCGACACGGGGCATCCAGGGTCTGATCTACCCGTTTCCGCAGTTCTGAATGGCACCCGGCAGGTGGTCGACGACCTTCTCCTCGGTCACGACGGTGATAGTCGCGGGGCCGGTGAGCTCGCCGCCGGAGTCCGGCTGGCCGGGAGGCACCGGGCCGTTCCAAGCAGGTGACGGGCCGCTGTAGGAGTCCGGGGCGCCGCTGCTACCGCTGCGCTCCTCGAGCAACTGGAAGGTCTGCTGGTCGAAGTACAGCGAGCTCAGCTCGCCGGGCCGCTGGGTCTGATCGACGAAGTCCACCCGCACTGCCGGCCGGTTGAGATAGTCGCGGGCGTCAGGGTGCACGGTGACGCGACTGGAGTGGCTCAGCACCTCGACCCAGGCGGCCCGGAGCGCGGAGGAGGCAAGTAGGTCGGCCGTCCGCAGACTGTCCCCGGCCGCGACGAACATCGCTTCGTCCCGCGAGGTCGACCCCGCGACGTGGCTGCGCAGGTAGTCGGTGAGCTGTACCTCGTTCGTCGGCATCTCGTCGAAAAGAGCCTGGGTGGGCGCGTCGAACCCGACGTAGTTGGTGGGGCCACGCCGGTGGATGCATCCTTGGGCGATCCAGACGGAGCCGCCGGGTTCGATCCACAGTTGCTGTTCGGCAGCGCCCCCGCGAACCGGCTCAGCCGTGCCGTCTGCCGACACCTGATACGACTCGGTGGCCCGATAGGCGTATTCGTCGGTGCCAACCCGTGGCGTCGGGGTTATTCCGGCGGCGACGAAGGGCGTCCCGCCCGCTTGCCCTGCGCCTTGATCGGAGGGCGCCACGACCAGCGCGATGCCCACCATCAGCGCGAGAATGGCCACCGACGAAAGCGGTACCGCCAGCGACCACCGCCGGCGGGGGACGAATCGCAGCCGGGCGGGAGGCGTAGCTCGGGTGGCCAGCAGAGCTGCCCGCAGCCGAGCGCGATCCGACGGGCTCCACTCGGCGTCGATCGTCGTCGCCGTCGGCCGGTACGCCGCCAGTCGCTCGATCGGATCCTCGACCTGTTCGATCACATCCACCACGGTGTCCTCACTTGTGTCCACGTCCGGCGGGCAGCCCGACGCGTGTCGGTACGTCATCCAGCGCACGAGCCAGCCGGGCACGTGCCCGCGACAACCGCACCTCGAAGGCGCGTTGCGAGCAGCCCGCCACCGCGGCGGCTTCCCGGCGTGAGATCGAGCTCCACGCCACCAGGAGGACGGCTTCGCGTTCCGCCTCGCTGAGTTCGACCAAGGCCTCGAGCAGGGCCGCTCGCTCGACGACCCCCTGGTCAGCTCCGACAACCGGGCCGGCCAGCCGTTCCAGCACCGCGGCGGTGTCGGTCAGCTGGCGTTGGCGCTGGTCGTGCCGGCGCCGATTCGCAATCGTGTTCCGGGCGACGACGAGTAACCATGGCAGCGCCGGTTCGGGCACGTCCGACCATCGCCGCCAAGCGACGAGAAAGGTGTCGGCGACGACGTCCTGCGCGTCCGCCGCCGGCAGTTGACGCCGCGCGTACGCGTAGACATGACCGGACGTCTCGTCGAACATCGCAGCGAATCGTTCGTGCCCTGCCCGCGCGTCCCACACAGCAAGTAGTGTCCGCTCGCGGTCGATCCTCACATCGCCGGCACGGATTTTCGGCCGGCGCACATCAGCGGGTGGCGCGCTCGTACGGTTCGCCGTCGGCAACGTCGGCGGTCGCGATCACGTGCAGGACTGCGTTGATCAGCGCGAGATGGGTGAAGGCCTGCGGGAAGTTGCCGAGGTGCGCGCCGGAGTGCACGTCGATCTCCTCGGCGTAGAGCTCCAACGGTCCGGCGAGAGACAGCAGCCGCGCGCACAGGGCGCGCGCCCGGGTGTACTCGCCGATCTCGCACAACGCGGACACCAGCCAGAACGAGCAGATCGTGAACGAGCCCTCCTCGCCGGAGAACCCGTCGTCGGTCTCCTCGACCCGGTAGCGGAGCACCATCCCGTGCTCGGTCAGCTCGCCGGCGATCGCGTTGACCGTGGCGACGATCCGGGGGTCGTCCGGCGGCAGGAAGCGGACGAGCGGGGCCAGCAGCAGGGAGGCGTCCAGCGTCGTCGAACCGTAATACTGGGTGAGCACGCCGCGGTCGTCCACGCCGTGGTCGAGGACGTCCGCCTTGATCTCCTCGGCCGCCATCTCCCACTCGGCGGCCGCGCCGTCCTGGCCGATGTGCGCGGCGAGCTTCGCCCCGCGGTCCACCGCCACCCAGCACATGATCTTGGACGAGGTGAAGTGCTGCTTCTCGCCGCGGACCTCCCAGATGCCCGCGTCCGGTTCGCGCCAGTGCTTCAGCGCGGCCTTCACCTGTTTGGCGAGGATCGGCCAGATGCGGCCGTCGACGTGGTCGGCGACCTTGCTGTGCAGGTACACCGAGTCGAGCAGCGCGCCCCACACGTCGTGCTGCTCCTGCTTGCTCGCCGCATTGCCGATGCGGACCGGCCGCGAGTCGGCGTAACCGGGCAGGTGGTCCAGCTCGTACTCGGTGAGGTCGCGCTCGCCGCCGATGCCGTACATGATCTGCAGGTCTTCGTCCTGCTCGGCGAGGTCGGCGATGAAGCTGAAGAAGTCGACCGCCTCCCAGTCGTAGCCGAGCGAGTACATGCCCCACAGCGCGAACGTCGCGTCCCGGATCCAGGTGTAGCGGTAGTCGTAGTTGCGCCCGCCGCCGAGCGTCTCGGGCAGCGAGGTGCTCGACGCTGCACAGATCGCGCCGGTCGGGGCGTAGGTGAGGCCCTTCAGGGTCAGCGCGCTCCGCTGCAGGTAGCTGCGCCACGGATGGTCCGGGAACGTGCCGCGTGCGATCCAGTGCTGCCAGTGGTGCGCCGTCCAGACGAGCCGGGCGTATGCGTCGGCGAAGTCCAGCGGCGGCTCACGCCCGCCCCAGGACAGCGCGACATAGCGCGTGTCGCCCTCCTTGAGCAGCGTGCGGGCGCAGGCGCGGCCGCCCTCGAAGCCGATGCGCATGTCCGTCGTCAGCAGCAGCTGCCGGTCCCAGTCCGGCGCGGTGGCCCGGCCCTGGTGGTACAGCCGGTCGGTGTACTCCCACGTCACCGTCTGCCGTCCGTAGTCCGGCACCGGCTCGCACTCGAGGATCGTCTGCACTTCGCCCTTGACGCACCGGATCGTGCGCAGCAGCACGTGCTCGGCCTCGTAGTCGGTGGGTGTGCGGCGTTGCTGGCGAGCGAGCTCGGTCTGGTGCCGCCAGGGGCCCAGCAGCAGTGCGTCGCGCACGATGATCCAGCCGGTGTCGGTGCCCCAGCTCGTCTCCAGCACCATCGTGCCGGGCAGGTAGCGGCGCGCGGCGGGCACGGACACATCGGTCGGGGCGACGCGGAAGGCGCCGGCGTGCCCGCCGAGGATCGAGCCGAACACACTCGGCGAGTCCATCCGCGGCAGGCACATCCAGTCGATCGAGCCGCCCGGCGCGACCAGCGCCGTCACCTCACCGTCGGACAGGAACCCGTAGTCGCCGATCGGCACTCGCCGCTGCTTCACGCCCGCCGCGCCGGAGTCTCGGGGGCGCGGCCCCACGGTGCTGTCCATCAGCGAAGGATGACCCTGTTTCGGCTCCGGCTCAACTGCTCGCGCCGACCTCCGCGAGCGGTTCGTGCGTCGCCGCCGGTTCGCGCACGCGCTCGACGAGCTTCGCGCCGGCGTCCTCGAGGAGCGCGCACGCAATGAGAACGCCTACGGCGACGATGCCGTCGGCCCAGAAGTGGTTGGCGGTGACGACGATGACGAACATGGTCAGCACCGCGTGCACGACGCCGAGCCAGCGGCCGGCGCCGGACCCGATCCGGTAGACCGCCCAGGCGATGAGCACGGCCCACGCCACGTGTACCGACGGCATCGCCGACAGGGCGTCGGCGCCGAACCCGAGGCTGTACACCGACTCGCCCATCCGGGCCGCGGTGTCGAGATAGCCGTACTGGGGCAGCAGCCGCGGCGGCGCGACCGGCAGCAGCTGGATCAGCAGGCAGGCCAGCGTGGTGAGCGCAAGGACGCGGCGCACCTTGGGGTAGCGGTCGCGGTGCCGGACGAACAGCCAGATCAGGAAGACGAACAGCATGCCGAAGTGCATGGTCGCGTAGTAGATGTTCGAGGCGTGAATGACCCAGGCAGAGT
>JAVHVB010000491.1:0-2796 GCA_032160775.1 Pseudonocardiales bacterium
CGATGAGGCTGGTGGCCCGAACCTCCAGGGCCCGGTGCGGCCCGTTGGCCTCGAAGACGCGGACCTCGGTGCCCCCGTAATCGGTGTAGCGGTAGTTCCACGTCATCGGGTCGATGGCCAGGGACGACTCGATGCGGATCTGCCACGGCGTCTGCAACGGCGTCAACCGGGCCTCGTTGAACGACGCCGACACGCTGCGGTCGTACTCGTAGCGGGAGGTGTGCTGGACGCGGTAGCGCGAGGTCATCCGCTGATTCCCGTCATGAGGGCGGTCACGAGGCTCATCACGAAGCCATCCAGGACGTCACGACGCCCTTGGGGAAGTACCGCGAGGCGATGGCGTCGCTCGCGACCGAGCACGCGCTCTGCACCCGTTCCATCACCTGGTAGACGTCTTCGAGCAGCTCGGCCGGCGGCGCGAACTCCAGTTCCGAACGGATCATCCCCAGCACGCGCTGCGCCTGGACCGCCTTGCCCCGCTCGGTCGTCCCGTGCAGGCCGGCCAGGTCGTCGAGGCTGCGCTCGGCCACGACGAGCGCGCTCATCAGCGAGCGCGGGAACAGCGGGTCGAGCAGCAGGAACTCGGCCGCCCGGCGCTCGTCGACCGCGCCGCGAGCGCTGCGCAGGAAGGCCTGGTAGGCCCCGCAGCTCTGCAGCAGCGTCACCCACGACGGGCCGGCGTTGCCGGCCAGCGCCCGCGCCGCGGCAAGGCGGGCGATCATGTCGGCGCGCTCGATGTTTCGGCCGAGAACGAGGAACAGGTACGCCTCGTCGCGCGACAGCGTGCCCGCCGCGACTCCGTTGAACGCCGCGGCGCGCTCGCGCACCCAGGTCAGGAACGCGTGCGGGTAGGCGCGCCGGCCGGGCAGCGACGCCTCGTGCCAGGTGACGTTGACCGACTCCCACAGCTCGGACGAGACGACCTCGCGGCTGCGCCGGCCGTTCTCCCGCGCCGCCTTGATCGACCCGAGGACCGACGCCGGGGTCGCGGCATTCCATACGAGGGTGTCCAGCACCTCGCCGCGGCGCACCGGTCCGCCCGGTTCGTGGCCCATGGCCGAGAGCAGCGATGCGCAGACGACGTCCTCCGGCGCCCATGGGTCGTCGAGCAACAGGCTCAGGTGCACGTCGACGATCCGGCTGGTGTCCTCGGCTCGTTCGACGTAGCGGCCGATCCAGTACAGCGACTCGGCGATCCGGCTCAGCATGCCGGGCCCTGCTGTTGCTGCTGCTGTTGCTGCTGCTGCTGGCGGATCTCGATGTCGACCGCGGACTCCACGGCCGGCAGCGACCCGGTCGGCGGCGCTGGTCTCTCGGCCGGCTTGACCGTGGCGGTGTGCCGTTCGCCGGCGAGCACCCAGGTGTCCTTGGACCCACCGCCGCGGCTGGAGTTCACGACCAGCGAGCCGGCCGGCAGGGCCACCCGGGTGAGCCCGCCGGGCAGCACCCACACGTCGTCGCCGTCGTGCACCGCGAACGGCCGCAGGTCCACGTGGCGCGGCACGATCTCGTCACCGATCAGGGTCGGGACAGTCGACAGCTGGACGACCGGCTGGGCGATCCAGCCGCGCGGGTCGGCGATCAGCCGGTTGCGCAGGGCGTCGAGTTCGGCGGCGTCCGCGTCCGGCCCGATGACCAGCCCCTTTCCGCCGGCGCCGTCCACCGGCTTGACCACCAGCTCGTCGAGCCGATCGAGCACCTCCTCGAGCGCCTTCGGCTCCTCGAGTCGCCAGGTGTCGACGTTGGCGAGCACCGGCTCCTCGCGCAGGTAGTAGCGGACGAGGTCGGGCACATAGGTGTAGATCAGTTTGTCGTCCGCGACGCCGTTGCCGACCGCGTTGGCGACCGTGACGTTGCCGGCCCGGGCCGCGGTGACGAGCCCCGGGCAGCCGAGCATGGAGTCGGCCCGGAACTGCACGGGATCGATGAACTCGTCGTCCACCCGCCGGTAGATCACGTCCACCCGTCGTTCGCCGGACGTGTCCCGCATCCGCACGACGCCACCGGAGCAGACGAGGTCCCGTCCCTCGACCAGTTCGACGCCCATCGCGCGGGCGAGCCAGGCGTGCTCGAAGTAGGCGCTGTTGTAGACGCCCGGGGTGAGCACGACGATGTTCGGGTCGGCAACCCCTGCGGGCGCGGCGGCGCGCAGCGCGGCGCGCAGGCGCTGCGGGTATTGCGACACGGGGCGCAGCCGCAGCCGGCCGAGCACCTCGGCCCACTGCTGACGCATGGCGGCCCGGTTCGCGAGGACGTAGCTGACGCCGGACGGGACCCGCACGTTGTCCTCGAGTACCCGGAAGCCGCCTTGCTCGTCCCGGATCAGGTCGATGCCGGAGACGTGCACCCGGACGCCGTTCGGCGGCTCGATGCCGTACGCGGCCCGGTGGAAGTGTTTGGACGAGGTGATCACGTGCCGCGGCACGACGCCGTCGGCGACGACGCGGCACGGTCCGTAGACGTCGGCAAGGAACGCCTCGAGGGTGCGTACCCGCTGCCGGACGCCGTGCTCGATCTGCTGCCAGGTCTGGTCGTCGATCACTCGCGGGACGATGTCGAGCGGGAACGGCCGCTCCTCGCCGCCCACGTCGAAGGTGACGCCCTGATTGAGGTAGGCGCGGGCGAGCGCGTCGATACCGGCGCGCAACTCCTGGGTGCCGCTGCGCTGGATGGACTCGTGGAGCAACCGGTAGGGCACCCGCGGGGTCCCGTCCGAGGCGATCATCTCGTCCCAGGCGGCGCCGAGCGCGTAGCCGTCGAAGAGGTCGCTCATCGCCCGCATGCTAAGTACGTTAT
>JAVHVB010000492.1:0-8563 GCA_032160775.1 Pseudonocardiales bacterium
CGCGAAGGTGGCGGCACTGCTCGGCACGGCGAAGCTCAACCGCGCGGACCCGGAGTTCGTCCATACGCACACCGGTCAGCGCATCGGCGGCGTCGCGCCGGTAGGCCACCCGGCGCAGCTGCGCACCCTCGTCGACGTCGCGCTCGCCGAGTTCCCCGAGGTCTGGGCCGCGGGCGGGATCCCGCATGCCGTATTTCCGGCAAGCTACGACGAACTGGTGCTGCTGACGGCCGGAGAACCCGCTCAGGTTTCCTGAGCCCGGCCGGTGGGGCACCATCAGTTGATGCGATCCGCCGAGCGCCAGCCGATGACCGGCGCGCGCATCGTCGAATGGTCGGGGCGGCAGTTCGTCACCCGCGTCGATGACGCCATGCGCATCTACGTCCGGGCGATGCGCTATCCCGACCACACCGGGGCGCAGCGAGCGGTGAGCGCCCGCAAGCACGTCACCCTTCCCGGGTTCGCCTGCCGGGCGGCGCTGCTCGATGACGACAGCCTGGTCGGCTTCGGGTACGGCTACACCACCCGCCCCGGACAGTGGTGGCACGACCTGGTGCGCCGCGCGGTGGATTCGCGCACGGCCGGGCAGTGGCTGAGCGACGCGTTCGAGCTGTCCGAGCTGCACGTGCTGCCGGAGTACCAGGGCATCGGGATCGGCCGCCGGCTGCTCGTCTCGCTGGCCGGCGCGGTGCCGCACGGGGCGATGTTGCTCTCCACGCCGGACACCGACACCCGGGCGTTCCGGCTCTACCGGGACGCCGGATTCGTGGACCTCGCCCGCAACTACCTCTTCCCGGGCGACGCGCGACCGTTCGCGGTTCTCGGCGCCCGGCTGCCACTCACCGATGGCCGATGAGGCGCTGACCGCGCAGTCGCGCACCGTGCCGGCGCTGCTGCTCGCCGCCGTCATCGGGCTGCAGATCGGCTACCCGCTCGCTTCCGGCGACGCACGGCGCACGCTGACCGTGCTGATCGTGGTCACCCTGGCCGCGACCTGCCTGGCGCACGCGGCGCTCACCCGAGGGCCGGCGACGGCACTCGGCCTGTTCGCGGTCACCGCGGTGCCCGGGTGGGCGGTCGAGGCGATCGGCGTGCACACCGGCATTCCGTTCGGCACCTACCACTACTCTGCCGACCTCGGGCCGCGGCTGATCGACGCACCGCTGCTCATCGGCCTGGCCTGGACGATGCTGGGCTGGCCGGCCGCGCTGGTCGCCCGCCGGCTGGTGCGCGCGCCGCTGGCGCGGATCCTTGTCGGCGGCTGGGCGCTCGCGGTGACCGACCTATTCCTCGACCCGCAGCAGGTCGCCGCGGGGCACTGGACATGGCAGTACCCGGCGCCACACCTGCCCGGTGTCGCGGCCGTGCCGCTGACCAACTACGCGGGCTGGCTGCTCGTCGCGCTGGTGCTGTCGGCCGCGCTGCAGGCGATCGCCGGCAACAGCGACGACGGCGGCAACAGCGACGACGGCGACCGGGACGGCGTCATGGTCGTCGCCTACCTGTGGCTCTACGGAGGGTGGATCGTCGCGCTCGCCGCGTTCCTGGACCTCGAGGCGGCGGCCGGCTGGGGCGCGCTCGGCATGGGCACCGTGGCGGTGCCGCTGGCCGTCCGGTCCTGGCGGCGCCGGTGAGCCGGGTCGTGGCGGTCGGCAGCGCGCTCGCCTGCGCGGGTGCCGTGCACGCCGCGGTGAACGCCCGCCTCCTCCGCCAACCCGTTCTCGGCCCCGCTGCGGCGGCTTCTCCGGCGAGCAGCGCCGCTCCGCGGCCACAAACGATCCTCGTGCCGGCTCGCGACGAGGCGGCGACGATCGCCGAGTGCGTCCGGACGCTCACCGGGCAGGGCGAAGTCGTGGTGCTGGACGACCAATCGCGCGACAGCACAGCGGAGCTGGCGCGGGCGGCCGGCGCGCGCGCGCTCGACGGCGCACCGCCACCACCGGGCTGGCTCGGCAAGCCGTGGGCATGCGCGCAGCTCACTGCCGCGACCGACGCAGCGGTGCTCGTGTTCGTCGATGCGGACGTGCGGGTCGCGCCCGGCGCGGTGGCGGCGGCGGTCGACCTGCTCGACGCGGCCGGTCTGGACATCGTCTGCCCGTTCCCGCGACAGCTCGCGGGAACCGCCGGCGAGCGGCTCGTCCAGCCGCTGCTCCAGTGGTCGTGGCTGACGACGCTGCCGCTGCGTCTCGCCGAACGCTCGCCCCGGCCGTCCTTGACGGCGGCCTGTGGCCAATTCGTGGTCGTCCGCCGGGCCGCCCTCGAGCGAGCGGGCGGGTTCGCGGCGGTGCGCGACGCGGTGCTCGACGACCTCGCCCTCGTTCGGGCGATCAAAACCACGGGCGGCCGCGGCGGCGTGGTCGACGGGACCGAACTTGCCAGCTGCCGCATGTATCCCGGCTGGTCCGCGGTGCGAGCCGGCTACGGCAAGTCGCTGTGGGCCGCGTTCGGCTCGCCGCCCCGCGCCGCGGCAGTGATGGCGCTGCTCGGCACCGCCTACGTCGTGCCGCCGCTCGCCGCCCTGCGCGGCAGCCGGATCGGACTGCTCGGCTACCTGGCCGCAGTGGCGTCGCGGGTGATCGCCGCGCGGCGCACCGGCGGCCGGTCATCGGACGCGGCCGCCCATCCGGTGTCGGTGCTGGTGCTCGGCTACCTGACCGCGGCGTCGTGGCGCGACCGGCGGGCCGGCCGGCTGGCGTGGAAGGGCCGGCCGATCTGACCGAGCGCGACGACCCCGGCGGCCGCCCACACGGCGGCGCAGACGGTCGCCGGCCACTCCGCGTCGGTGATCGCGGCGCAGCCGGCGGCAAGCACCGCGCACACCGTCCAGGTCGCCCGCTCCCCCACGGTGATCACCGCGGGGACGCGCCGCACCCTGCGCAGGACGTCCACCCCCACTGCCAGCACGCCACACGCCACGGCGAGAGCCCACGGCGCGCCGCAGCGCCAGAGCACGGCCGCGAACGCGACATCGGAGATCCGGTCCGCGACCGCGTCGGCCACCGCGCCGCCCGACGTCGCGCGATCGGCGACCACCGCCACGGCACCGTCCAGCCCGTCGCAGACGGCGGCGAGCACGACCGCCCCGGCCGCTGCGCCGGGCAGCGAGCCGGCGAGCAGCACCGCGTCGAGGGCGAGCAGCACGCCGAGCACGGTGATGACGGTCGGCGGCACCGCGCGCAGCGGCCGGGCCAGCCGCCACAGCAGGCGCAGCCAGGGCAGCAGCAACGGCACCCGGGCCGGGTCGATGCCGTGGTGCAGTGCCGTCCAGCGCTCCGCGGAGGCGTCGTGCGGCGCGGGCCGGCGCTGCGCGGCGGTCATCTCGGCAGCCGGATCGAACGACTAGAGGCGCGCGCCGAGGGCCAGGTTCGCCCAGACCTCGCGGGTCGCCTTCGATCGGTTGAGAGTGTAGAAGTGGACGCCCGGCACGCCCTCCTCGAGCAGCCGCTCGGCGAGCTTGGACGTCTCGTAGATGCCCATCGCGCGCACCGACTTGGCGTCGTGGGCCACGGCCGCGAACCGCGCGGCGAGCTTCGCCGGGAACGGCGCACCGGTGAGCTGCTCGGAGCGGCGGATCATGCCGATGTTGGTCACCGGCATCAGGCCGGCGATGACCGGCGCGCTGCATCCCGCGGCGGCTACCCGGTCGCGCAGCCGCAGATAGTCGTCGGCGACGAAGAACAGGTTGGTGATCGCGTACTCGGCGCCGGCCGCGAATTTCGCGATCAGGTGCTGGGTGTCGTCATTCAGCGAGGCGGAGCGCGGGTGGCCGTTCGGGAACGCGGCGACGCCGACACAGAACTCGCCGTGGGTGCGCATGATGCGGACGAGGTCCTCCGCGTACGCGACGCCGCCGGGGTGCTGGACCCACTCGCCCTCCGGGTCGCCCGGCGGGTCGCCGCGCAGCGCCAGCATGTTGGGCACGCCGGCCGCGGCGAGGTTGCCGACGATGCTGCGCAACTCGCCGACCGTGTGGTTCACCGCGGTGAGGTGGGCGACCGGCAGCAGCGTGGTGTCGGAGGCGATCTGCTCGGTGATCTCGATCGTCCGCGCCCGGGTCGACCCGCCCGCGCCGTAGGTGACGGAGACGAACGACGGGCGCAGCGGTTCCAGCTCCCGGATCGTCTTCCACAGCAGGCGATCCTCGTCCTGCGACTTGGGCGGGAAGAACTCGAACGAGAACGTCGGACCGTCCTCGGCGAGGCACTCCCGCACCAGTTTGCTCACCCGTCCAGCGTAGTGTCCGGCCCGTGAATGACCGGCCCGACGCGGTGATCAAGCGCGTCGACGCCGAACTCGCCGCCTTCCTCGACCACTGCGCGGCCTCGCTCGCGCGACTCGGCGACGACCTCGCCCCGGTGTCCGACGCGGCCCGCCGATTCGTCCTCGACGGCGGGAAGCGGCTGCGGCCCACGTTCGCCTACTGGGGTTGGCGCACCGTCCACGACGAGGACGTTGACGACTCCGCGCTCGTCACTGCCGCGGCCAGCCTGGAACTGCTGCACGCGTGCGCGCTCGTGCACGACGACGTTATGGACGCCTCCGCGACCCGGCGGGGCCGGCCCGCCGCGCACGCCGCGTTCGCTGAACTGCACCGGACAGCCGGCTGGTCCGGCGACCCGGAGGTTTTCGGCACGTCCGCGGCGATCCTGCTCGGTGACCTGTTGCTGTCCTGGGCGGATGCGATGTTCACCGGCGCGGTGCCCGGCGGCCACGGGCGGCTGGTGTACGACGAGATGCGCCAGCTCGTGATGGCCGGCCAGTACCTCGACGTGTTGGTCCAGGCGCGGGCCGGCTTCTCGGTCGACGAGGCGCTGAAGGTCATCGAGTTCAAGACGAGCAAGTACACCGTCGAGGGCCCGCTGCACCTCGGCGCCGCGATCGCCGACGCTCCGCCGACCGTGTTCGCCTCGCTCTCGGCCTACGGGCTGCCGCTCGGCGAGGCATTCCAACTACGCGACGACGTGCTCGGCGTGTTCGGTGACCCCACCCTGACCGGCAAGCCCTCCGGCGACGATCTGCTCGAGGGCAAGCACACGCTGCTCACCGCGCTCGCCATGCAGACAGCCGATCGGAAACAGGCCGCGGCGCTGCGGGGCGGGCTCGGCGACCGGACGCTGGACGACGACCGGGTCGCCGAGCTGTGCTCGATCATCGTGGCCACCGGCGCACTCGACCAGGTCGAGCAGCGGATCACCGAACGCACGACCGAGGCGCGCGCCGCGCTGGCCGTCGCGCCGATCAGCGACGACGCCCGGGCGGCGCTGGACACCCTCGCCGGCCTCGCCACCGACCGGCGCTCCTAGCTGGGGTTGAACGGCTACGCCGGGACGCTGTCCGGGTCGTCGGGGCCCGGCATCGGCTCGACCGGCGCCGGTGGCAGGGTCTCGGGCGTGTCAGGCGACAGCTCGCCCGGGTCATCCGGCACGGGCTCTGCCGGGTCGATCGGCGGGTAGTTGTCGGGGTCGGGTCCCGGTTGCACCATGCCGACGTTGTACCCGCACCCAGGCCCGAGCCCGCGCAGTGCCACCAGACGCGATCACCTCGTGGCTCGACCGGGACTGAGCAGCTACCGCTCATCGGGAAGACCGCACATGTCGGCGGCGTGCGTTTCCGGTGCCTTTGCACCCGCAGCGGCTGCTAACGCTGCGCTCTTACCGGAGATAGCGACCGCTACGGGTGCAAAGCAGCGACGGACTTCGGCACGACCGTGCGCTTCCGGCGGCGGTATGTGCAGGAAAATCGGCGGGTAGCGGCTGGGCGGGTACCGCGGGCAAGTACCGTCGCTGGGTGCGCGTCGTGGCCGGTCCGACCGAGGACGTCCTGATCGTCGGGGCGGGGCTCGGCGGTCTCAGCGCGGCGCTGCATCTCGCCGGCGCCGGCCGGCAGGTAACCGTGATCGAGCGTGAGCAGCTACCCGGCGGCCGCTGCGGGCTGATCGCCGACCGCGGGTTCCGGTTCGACACGGGTCCGACCGTGCTCACCATGCCGGAGTTCGTCGCGGCGCCGCTGAACGCGGTCGGCGAGGAGCTCGCCGACTGGCTCACGCTGCACCGGCTGGACCCGGCCTACCGCGCCCGGTTCGCCGACGGCTCGTCGATCGACGTCCGAGCCGACGTGCAGGACATGGCCGACGAGATCGCAGCGGTCTGCGGCGGCGCCGAGGCCGCGGCGTGGCTGCGCTACGTCGAGTTCCTGGGCCGGCTCTACGCCATCGAGATGCCGCATTTCATCGACCGCAACCTCGACTCGCCGCTGCAACTGGTGAACGGCCCGCTGGCCCGGCTCGTGGCGCTCGGCGGCTTCCGCCGGTTGAGCAGCAAGGTCGGCCAGTTCTTCGCCGACGACCGGCTACGCCGGCTGTTCTCCTTCCAGGCGATGTACGCAGGCCTCGCGCCGGCGCAGGCCCTCGCGATCTACGCGGTCATCACCTATATGGACTGCGTGCAGGGCGTGTACTTCCCGGACGGCGGAATGCACGCGGTGCCGACGGCGATGGCCGGCGCGGCCGAGAAGCACGGCGTGCAGTTCCGCTACGGCACGACAGTGGCATCGATCGACGTCCACAACGGCCGCGCCACCGGAGTGATCACGACCGACGGCGAGCGCATTCCCGCCGACGTCGTCCTCGTCAACGCCGACCTGCCCACTGCCTACGACCGGCTGCTGCCCGCGGAGTACCGGCCGCGACGGCTGCGGCGGCTGCGCTACTCACCGTCCGCGGTCGTCCTGCACGCCGGCTCGACCACCACCTTCGACGACCTCGCCCATCACACGATCGAGTTCGGCGCGGCCTGGGACGAGACGTTCGACGAGATCATCCGGCAGGGCACGCCGATGAGCGACCCGTCCTTCCTGCTGACCACGCCGACGGCCACCGATCCGTCGCTCGCCCCGGCCGGCCGGCACGCCTACTACGCGCTGTTCCCGGCGCCGAACACGACCGGGCAGATCGACTGGCGCGCCGAGGGCGCGGGCTACCGCGACCGGGTCGTCGAGGCGATCGAGAAGCGCGGTTACGCCGGGTTCGGCGCGGGCATCGAGGTCGAGCACGTCGTCACGCCGGCCGACTGGCAGGCGAGCGGGCTCGCCGCCGGCGCGCCCTTCGCCGCAGCGCACACCTTCGGCCAGACCGGGCCGTTCCGGCCCGCGACCCTCGACCGGCGTATCGAGAACCTGGTGTTCTGCGGATCGAACACCCAGCCCGGGGTGGGCGTCCCGATGGTGCTGGTGTCCGGGCGCCTCGCGGCCGAACGCATCGTCGGGCCGCGGCGCTGATGGCGGCGCTGTCGCCCGGGCAGCGCGAACTCGACGCGGCCGGCATCACCGGAGCCGCGCTGCGCGCCAGCTACGCGAGGTGCCGCGCGATCAACGCCGAGCACGGCAAGACGTTCTTCCTCGCCACGCTGCTTCTTCCACCCGCCAACCGGCCGCCAGTGCACGCGCTGTACGGCTTCGCCCGGCACGTCGACGACCTGGTCGACGATCTCTCGCCCACGCTGCGCACCACACAGCGCGCCGAGCGGCTGCACGAGTGGAGCACCGACTTCCTCGCCGAACTCGATTGGGGCCAGACCAGCGATCCGGTGCGCCGGGCGGTCATCGACGCGGTCCGCCGCTGGGACATCCCCGCGTCCTACTTCGCCGACTTCCTCGAGGCCATGCGGATGGACCTCACGGTGAGCTCCTACCCGACGTATGCCGATCTCGAGCGGTACATGTGGGGCTCGGCCGCCGTCATCGGGCTGCAGATGCTGCCGATCCTCGGCCGGTCCGGGCCGGACGTGCGCTGGGACGTGCTGGAGGCGCACGCGATCGAACTCGGCACGGCATTCCAGCTGACGAACTTCATCCGGGACGTCGCCGAGGACCTGCGCCGCGGCCGGGTGTACCTGCCGGAGGAGTCGCTGCACCGGTTCGGCGTCGACCGCGACCGGCTCGCCCGCGGCCAGGTGGACGAGTCGATCCGCAACCTGCTGGCCTGGGAGATCGAGCGCGCCCGCGGCCTCTACGCACGCGCCGCCCCGGGCATCGAGCTGGTGCACCCGACCTCACAGGACTGCCTGCGCACCGCGCACACGCTTTACGGCGGGATCCTCGACGAGATCGAGCGGGCCGACTACGACGTCTTCAGCCGGCGGGTTCAGGTCGGCGTGGTGCGCCGCGCAGCCGTCGGGTTCACCGGTCTGCGCGGTTCGTGGACCGCGCGGCGCGGCGACCGGTCCACACCCACAGGCTGAGCGTGGCCAACGCCAGCGCGAAGCCGAACGCGAGGTCCTCGACCGGCTCGTAGGCGATCCGCCAGCCGAGGATGGTCGACCGGTCGTAACGCACGATGTCCAGGCCGGTGAGCAACCCGTTCACGATCAGCTGGAAGAACAGCACGATGGCGTACGCCGTCCAGAACGCCTTGCGGCCGAGCAGCCGCGTGCGCGCCACCGCCAGGTCGAACAGACATGCGGCAACCGCGCCGAGCGCGGCAGCCAGGGTGTAGTTCACTCGTCGCCGATCAGCCAGTCCGGCCGGCGCACCCGGACTGCCTCGAGGGTCAGCACGGCGCACGTCG
>JAVHVB010000493.1:0-4408 GCA_032160775.1 Pseudonocardiales bacterium
ATCGTGTCCGAGCCGAACATCCTCGCTTCGCTCGCCGAAATCCTCGAAGAGGTCGCCGGCGTGAAACCCGAGGACGTCAGCCCCGAGAAGAGCTTCGTCGACGACCTGGACGTCGACTCGCTGTCCATGGTCGAGGTCGCCATGGCCGTCGAGGAGAAGTTCGACGCCAAGATCCCGGACGACGAGCTGTCCAACCTCAAGACCGTCGGCGACGCGATCCGCTACATCGAGAAGCACTCGGGAGCCTGATCTTGACTGCGGCAGACGACGTCGTCGTCACCGGGCTGGGTGCGACCACCCCGCTCGGCGGCGACGTGCCGACGTTCTGGTCCGGCCTGCTCGAGGGCCGGTCCGGCATCGTCGCGCTGACCGAGGAGTGGGCGAGCGACCTGCCGGTGCGCATTGCCGGCCGGATGGCCGTCGACCCGGCCGAACAGCTGTCCCGGGTCCAGGCCCGCCGCCTCGACCGCAGCGAGCAGGCCGCGCTGGTCGCCGCCCGGCAGGCGTGGGCGGACGCCGGGTTCGAGGGCAAGTGCGTGGACGCCGGGCTGGACGCCACCCGGGTCGCCGTCGTGATCGGCACCGGCATCGGCGGCGTCACCAGCCTGCTCGCCCAGTACGACATCTACCTGGACAAGGGCCCGGGCCGCGTGTCGCCGCTGCTCATCCCGATGAACATGCCGAACGGCCCGGCGGCCTACGTGGGCCTCGAACTGGGCGCGCAGGGCGGCGTGCACACCACGGTCAGCGCCTGCGCCTCCGGTGCTGAGGCGATCGCGTATGGGCTGGACCTGTTGCAGCTCGGCCGCGTCGACGTCGTCGTGGCGGGCGGGACCGAGGCGTGCATCCACCCGCTGAACATCGCGGGGTTCGCGCAGATGCGCGCGATGTCGACCCGCAACGACGAGCCGCAACGCGCCTCCCGGCCCTTCGACAAGGGACGCGACGGATTCGTCCTCGGCGAGGGCTCCGGCGTGGTCGTGCTCGAGCGGCGGGCGGGCGCCGAGGCGCGCGGCCGCACGCCGTACGCGGTGCTGGCCGGCGCGGGCATCACGTCCGACGCCTACGACATCGTGCAACCCGACCAGGCCGGCCAGGTGCGCGCGATGCGGCTGGCCCTGGAGCGGTCCGGCGTCCCGGTCGACGACGTCGTGCACGTCAACGCGCACGGCACCTCGACCCCGGTCGGTGACATGGGCGAGACGAACGCGGTCGCCGACATCTTCGGTGAGGACACCGTCGTCACCAGCACGAAGTCGATGACGGGCCACCTGCTCGGCGCGGCCGGTGCCATCGAGAGCATCGCCACCGTGCTGGCCGTGCAGAACGACGTGGTGCCGCCGACGATCAATCTGGAGAACCCCGACGACCAACTGCGGGTCGACGTTCCGCGCGAACCGCGGCAGCTCTCGATCCCGGCCGCCATGAACGACTCGTTCGGATTCGGCGGCCACAACGTGTCACTGATCTTCCGCAAGGCTTAGGGGCTTCGCCATGACAGCACTCGCCAATCCGCCGGCCACCGACGTCGACCCCCGCGACCCCGTTCTGCGGCTCGCGAAGCTGTTCGACGAGGGGACGATGGAGTTGCTCGTCCCCCACGACGACAGCGGCGTCGTCGCCGCGCGCGGCCGCGTCAAGGGTGCGGCGGCGGCGGCGTACTGCACCGACGCCACCGTGATGGGCGGCGCGATGGGCGCCGTCGGGTGCCGCATCATCGTCGACACCATCGACCTCGCGGTACGCGAGCGGATACCGGTGCTCGGGCTGTGGCACTGCGGCGGGGCGCGGCTGGCCGAAGGCGTCGAATCGCTGCACGCGGTGGGCATCGTGTTCCAGGCGATGATCCGGGCGTCCGGCCGGGTGCCGCAGATCTCGGTCGTGCTCGGCCCGGCAGCCGGCGGCGCGGCCTACGGGCCCGCCCTCACCGACATTGTGATCATGTCGACCGCCGGCCGGGTGTTCGTCACCGGGCCGGATGTGGTCCGCTCGGTCACCGGCGAGAACGTGGACATGGAGTCCCTCGGCGGCGCGGACACGCACGGCCGGCGCAGCGGCGTCGTGCACGTCGTCACCGAGGACGAAGCCTCCGCATTCACCTCGGCCCGCGCGCTCACTGCGCTGCTGGCCCGGCAGGGATCGTTCGATCCCGGCATCATCGGCTCGAATTTCGACATGAGCAGCCTGCTGCCGGAGAACCTGCGCCGGGCCTACGACATCCACCCGGTGATCAACGCGGTGCTGGACCCGGACACGTTCGTCGAGTTGCACGCGAAGTGGGCGCCGAACATGGTCACCGGCCTCGGCCGGCTCACCGGTCGCACGGTCGGGGTGATCGCCAACAACCCGCTCCGTCTCGGTGGCTGCATCGACTCGCCGTCGGCCGAAAAGGCCGCGCGCTTCGTCCGGATGTGCGACGCGTTCGGCGTTCCGCTCGTCGTACTCGTCGACGTGCCCGGCTACCTGCCCGGTGTCGGCCAGGAGTGGGACGGCATCGTGCGGCGCGGCGCGAAACTGCTGCACGCGTTCGGCGAGTCGGTCGTCCCGCGGGTCACGCTGGTCACCCGCAAGAGTTACGGCGGGGCGTACATCGCGATGAACTCCCGCGCGCTCGGCGCCACCCGGGTCTTCGCCTGGCCAGGCGCCGAGGTGGCAGTGATGGGCGCGTCCGCGGCCGTCGGCATCCTGCACCGCAAGAAGCTCGCGGCCGCGCCGCCGGGCGAGCGCGAGGCACTGCACGCGCAGCTCGCCGAAGAGCACGCCCGGCTCGCCGGTGGTGTCGGACGAGCAATGGAGATCGGGGTGGTGGACGAGCTGCTCGATCCGTCCCGCACCCGCGCCGAGCTTGCTGCCGCACTGGCCGCCGTCCCTGCCGCCCGCGGAGCGCACGGCAACATCCCGCTGTAGTCAGCCGCCGTCCGAACGAGCGACAGCCACGCGGGCGCGATCGAGGCGGCGTACGGCGATCGGCCAGCCGAACCCGCGGGCCGCGTACTCCTGCTCAGCCGCCGCCACCAGCTCGGCGGCCGTCGCCAGGTCGCCAAGACGTGCAGTCACCTCGGCCAGGGTCGGCTGGGCAAGCAGCCACACGACCCCGCGTTGCTCGCTCGCATCGAGCACGGACAGGACAGCCTGGCGCGCGGCGTGCAGATCGCCGGCGACGGTGAGCGCGTCGGCGAGGTCCAACTCGCAGAGGTGGGCGTCGATCTCGCCGGGGGTCAGCTCGGTGAGAGCCGCCCGCAGCGCACGCACGGCCTCGATGCTCTCGCCGCGTGTCAACGCAGCTTGCCCGGCCACCGCACGCAGCGTGGATTCCGCGACCGGGTCGTGGAGGGCTCGAGCCAGCTCAAGCCCTTCGTCCGCACAGCGCTGGGCGGCCTCGATCCGTCCCAGCGACAGGAGTGCGGTCGCCTCGTTGACCAGACCGCGGACGAGACCGTGCGTCCGACCGGCCCGCCGGTCGGACGCGTTCGCCCGGCTGTAGAGCTCGGCGGCGGCGGCCGCATCGCCGGAGTACAGCAGCGCGGTCGCAATGACGTCGTCGAACGCGGACGCGGACTGCTCGCGGCCTGCGGCGAGTGCGATCCGCGCCCCTTCGCGCAACGGGTTCAGGGCGTCGACCGGACGGCCTTCTTCGACGAACCAGATGCCGCGGTGGTACAGGACGCGCATGCGCAACGTCGCGTCGCCCGCCTTCTCCGCATGACGCGACGCCAGGTCGAGGAGTTCACCTGCTGCCGCATGATCGCCGGCCAGAGTGCTGGCGAAGGCGTAGTTCGACAACGCCTGCGCGCGCTCCGCGTCGCTCAGGCTCGGCGAGTCGCACAGCGTGGCGTAGTGGCGACGGGCCTGGTTGTGCAGGCCGCGGAACATCCACGCATCATCGAGCGCCAGCGCGAGCCGCAACGCATCCGCGGCCCGCTCGGTCCCGACAGCGCCGTCGAGCGCTCGGAGCAGGTTCGGCCACTCCGCGAAGATTGCATCGAGTGCCGCGGCGGAGTCGTCGCCCTGCACGTCGTGCGCGCGGACGTGCGCGGTGCACCACGCGAGGTGTCGGCTGCGCGTGAGTTCGGCCTCGCGCGCGTCGAGCGTCAGTTGCTCCTCGGCGTAGTCGTGCACGGACTCGAGCAGCAGGAAGCGGCGTTGGCCGTCCCGAGCCCGCACGACGACCAGATTCCGCTCGTCGAGGTCGGCGAGGACAGCGGCAACGTCCGCGCGAGGGAGCCTCTCGTCGGAGAGCACGTCTTCCGCCGCGTCCAACGTGCAACCACCGGCGAAGACCGCCAAGCGACGAAGCGCGACGCGACCGCGATCGTCGAGCAGGCGGTAGCTCCAGTCCAGCGCGGCACGCAGGCTCGTGTGGCGCGTTCCGGCATCGCGCGAGCCGCCGGCCAGCAGCCGCAATCGG
>JAVHVB010000494.1:0-2950 GCA_032160775.1 Pseudonocardiales bacterium
AGGATGCGTCCGGTGTTCGGGTTCATGATCACCACTGCGCCGCCGGTGGCGGCCTGCCCGGCAGCGCGCGAGTCGTGGATCTGCTGTGCCAGCGACTGCTCGGCCAGCCGCTGCAGATCCAGGTCGATGCTGGTGACCAGCGTGTTGCCCTGCTGCGCAGGCTTCGACGAGCCCAGCCGCACCGTGTAACCCTGCGGGTTCAACTGGACGATCTGGTTGCCGTCTACGCCGCGCAGCACCGCGTCGTACTGCTCTTCCAGGCCGCTGACCCCGATGGTGTCGGCGTCGCTGAGCGCGGGGTTCTGCGTCTTGTCCGCCTTGGTGATCTCGCTGGTGTAGCCGAGGATCTGCGCGGCGAGCGAGCCGTTCGGGTAGGCGGGCAACGTCACCGTCCGGATGGCGATGCCGGGGAACTCCTCCCGGTGCTCGCTGATCGCGAGCACCACGTTGGTGGGTGCGTCGGTCGCGACCGGCACCGGCTCGTACGGGTAGCCGGTCCAGCACGGAGCCGGGACGGTCGGTGAGCAGGGCGTGATCTCTTGCGCCAGCTCGGTCTCGGGGCGGCCGAGCAGCGCGGCGAGGCGGCGCAGCATCGGCTCGCCGTGGTCGGCACGCTGCTGGAGCAGGTCGCGGTCGACCGTGATGACCTGGGCGGAGGTGTTCGCCACCAGCGGGCGGCCGCGGGCATCCACGATCAGCCCGCGCGGTGCCGGCACCACGATCACGCCGTCGTGCAGCAGGTGGGCGCTCTGCACCGGCTTGTTCGGGTCGAGCAGCTGGACGTAGTACAGCCGGGCCAGCAGCGTCACCATCAGCGACATCACCAGCACGACCACGATGCCCAACCGGCGCGGCGACAACGGTGTGCGGCGCAGGCTAGCCACGCCGGCCCGCCACCACGAGTTCGGTGTAGACCCCGTGCGGCGCACGCAACGAGTCCGTGCGCAGCATCCGGCGGACGACGGCCAGCACGGCGACCGCGAGCAGGGTGTCGCCGATCGCGGTCGGCAGCGCGTAGGCGAGCGCGTCCACCGCGGTGGCGCCGGTGTTGGTGACAGCGAGGACGAGCGTCGCGGCCGATGCGCCGGCGGCGCAGACCAGACCGGCGTTGACTGCGTCCCGGCGCAGGCTGCGCCGGTCCGCGATCATCCCGCACAGCAGCCCGATGCCGAGCCAGCACAGCGCCAGAACGCCCGCCGGATGGCTGGACCCGAGGTCGGCCACCAGCCCGGCGGCGAAGCCGAACGACATGCCGGCGGCCGGGCCGTCGACCAGCGCGACCGCGGCCACGAGCACGGCGGGCAGGCTGATCGGCCACGGCGCGGTCACCGGTGCGACGAGCGCGGCCTGCAGCAGCAGCGCGGTGAGAATGCCGGTGAGGGCCGCGATGAGCCGTGCCCGCTTCATCGCTCGCCTCGCGCGGCGAGGGTGCCGTCATCGGTGGCGAGCACGACGGCGACGAGGTCTACCGCGGTCGGCGACGCGGTCGGCTCGACTCTCGCACTCATCGTCCCGTCCGCGGAGTGCCGGACCGACCGGACGGTGCCGACCAGGATGTCCGCGACGTAGCTGGTCGCACCGTTCGGCCCGGTGACGAGTCGGTCGCCCACCTCCACCGTCGCGTCCGGGTCGAGGGGGGTGAACCAGAACCCGTCGGCACCCTGCCCGCTCGCCACGCCGATCTCGCCACTGTGCACATCGCGCACGCCGACGCCGGACCCCGGGTCGGCGGCGAGCAGCACGACACTGGTCGCCGAGTCTGCGTGCAGCACGCGGCCGACCAGCCCGGCGCCGTCGGTCACGGTCTGGCCGACCGCGACGCCCTCGGACGTGCCGGCGTCCAGGGTCACCGTCCAGTCGAAGCCCTGACCGGGCCCGAAGGCGATGACCCGCGCGGGAAGCAGCCGGTTCCCGCTGCCCGTCGCCGACTGCCGTAGCAGGGCGAGCTGGTCGGCGGTGCGCTGGTCGCGTTCTAGCGCAGCGATCCGGCCGCGCAACCGCGCATTGTCGCTGCGCAACTGCTCGATCGTCGACTGGTTCGTGCCCGCCGACGGCACGCCCTCGAACCACCGGCGGGCCGGCCCGAGCACGCTGTCGGTACCCCGGTAGAGCGCGCCGAGCGTGCCCCGTACCCCCGAGTGCGCATCACGCAGTGCGCCACCGCCCAGATCGAGGGTGATGAAGCACAACGCGACTGCGGCGAGCGCGATCGCCGAGATCCGCTGTCGCCTGGTCAGCCGCCGCATCCCGATGCGCTAACGGATCATCGCCGATGGCCGTCGACGACGACCTTCTGCAGTTGCTCGAAATGCTCGATCACCGTCGCGGTGCCCAACACCACGGAGTCGAGCGGCCGGTCCGCGACCTGGACGGGCACGCCCAGTTCGTGCGAGAGCCGTGCGTCGAGCCCGCGCAGGAGCGCGCCCCCACCGGTGAGCACGATGCCGCCGGTGACCAGGTCGCCGGCCAGCTCCGGTGGGCAGCGGTCCAGCGTGGCGCGCACGGCCGCGACGACCCGGACGAGGGGCGGGTCCATCGCCTTGCGCAGTTCGTCGCCGGAGACGGCCACGTTGCGCGGCAGACCGGTGCTGACGTCCCGCCCGCGGATCTCGGCCTGCTTCGGCCCGGCGACCGGGAACGCGGAGCCGACCGAGATCTTCAGTTCCTCGGCCGTGCGCTCGCCGATCAACAGGGAAAACTCGGCGCGCACGTGGTCGACGATCGCGGTGTCGAGCGCGTCGCCGGCGACCCGCACGCTCGTCGACGCGACGATGCCGCCGAGGGCGAGGATGGCGACCTCGGTCGTACCGCCGCCGATGTCGACGACCATCGACCCGGACGGCTGGTTGACCGGCAACCCGGCGCCGATCGCGGCTGCCATCGGCTCGCTGATCGTGTGGACCCGGCGCGCACCGGCGGCGTAGGCGGCCTCGCTGACCGCCCGCTGCTC
>JAVHVB010000495.1:0-13530 GCA_032160775.1 Pseudonocardiales bacterium
GGCGTCAGCGCGGTCACCGTGGCAGAACGCGACGCATCGGTCAGCAACGCCGTTTCGCCGACGAGGTCCCCGGGCCCGAGGCGAGCCACCGGAACGCCGTCGATCGTGACCTCCGCCGTACCCGACGTGATCACGAACGCCTCACGTCCCACCTGGCGCTGCTTGATGAACGCGGTACCCGGCGCCACGTCGATCTCGCACATCAGCGAGTCCGCCAGACGCAGCTCCGCGTCGGAGAGGTCGGCGAACAACGACAGCCGGCGCAGGGTTTCGAGTCGGCTCCGCGGTGCGACGCGAAGGTGCGGTGTCAACATGGGGCCAGCGTGGCGCGCACCGCTTTCAGATCGGTTGCCGCGAGGTTTCGAGGTACCTTTCGGTGCGCGAGCAGCACCACGATCTTCGGGGGCCGCGCATGGCGATGCGATCCATCCGCGCTGCCGTCGCGCCCGCCTGTTACGCATCGTTTAGCCGGCGGAAACGCGTCCACGGGACAACTGTGGTGTGGCGGCACATCGGTTGGCCGTCGTGAGCGACGCGCTCGCGGCCGAGCCATCCGCTGCGGAGAACGAGCAGGGCGCCGCCGGCCTGGCCCGTTCCGTCGAGCTGCTGGCCGGCCTCGGCGGCCGGGCGGCAGTCGTCGTCGGCGCGTTGCTGTTCGTCCTCACCTCGGTCGACGGCGGTGCCCGACCGACTACCTGGCTCGTGCTCGTGATCGGCGCTATCGCGACGGTGTTCGGCGTCGTGCTCGTGCGCACACCCCGCGGTATGCCCGTCTGGGGAATGGACATCGTGGCCGTGGGCGCGGACGGCGCCCTGGTACTGCTCGCCCACCTGAACAGCTACGTGACGGTGGCGATGCCGGGCATCTACCTCGTCATGGGCACGATCATCATCGCGGTGCGGCGGTGGCCGATTGCGCTCACGCACGCGGTGCTGCTCGCCGGCAGTTACGCGGGCGTGCTGATCGTGAGCCAGGCCGACCGGTTCGCCCCGGCGAAATGGCTGATCCAGATCAGCTGCATCGTCGCGGCCGGGCTGTTCGTGCGCTGGCTGGTCGCAAGCATGACCGCGCTTGCCGCCGGAGAGCATGCTGCCCGCGATCTCGCCGAACGAGCCCGAGGTGACCTGGAGCTCGTCGGCGCGGCCAAGACGAAGTTCCTGTCGCACATGAGCCATGAGCTGCGCACACCGCTCAACGTCGTGCTCGGTTATGCCGACCTGCTCGCCGAGCGCCGGGCCGGCGACCTCACCACGACGCAGGAGAACTACCTCGCCGATATCCGGACCTCGGCACGCCACCTCGTGGACCTGGTCGACGAGGTCTTCGACCTCGCCCGCGCGGACACGGGCGGCGTGCACCTGGTGCTCGCCCCCGTCGACATGGCGGTCCTTCTGGCCGACGCCGTGTCACTCGTCCGGGCTGCCTTGACCGATCGCCGCGTCACGGTGAAGCCCGCGGTGCCGGACGACCTGCCCATCGTCGACGTGGACCGGCTCAAGATCCGTCAGGTCGTGGTCAACCTGCTCGTCAACGCTGCGAAATTCACGCCACCGGGCGGTCTCATCGTGCTGTCCGCGCGCGCCGTGCCGGGCGCGGTCGTCGTCCGCGTGTCGGACACCGGGGTGGGTATCCCGGATGAGGACCGCGACCGGATCTTCGAGGAGTACGCGCAGTCGGGTGGCTCGGTCGGGGGCACCGGGCTCGGTCTGCCCCTCGCCCGGCGACTCGTCGAGTTGCACGGCGGAAGCCTCACGCTGGCCGAATCCTCTGCTTCCGGCAGCACGTTCACGTTCTCGCTACCGACCGACCGGCCGGCCGCCACCGGGGACGCCCGCCCTGTTCCCGCAACCGAGCCGCTGGCGGAGCGGTTCGCGGCGTTCGGCGAGCCGGGCTCGCCGGCCAACCGCCGGCTGCTGGGCAAGATCGGCTGCGTCTTCGCCTTCAACGGCAGTGTGGTCACGGCGGCTGTCGCGCTCATCGCCCCACCGACTCCTAGGGCGGGCGTCGTCGCCCTTGCGGCTGCGCTCGTCGGCTGCGTGGCCGCCGTGTTCGGCTACCGCCATGTCGAGCGGCGCCCGGTGCGGCACGTGGCGGCCTACCTCTGGGCGGTCACCGCGATGACGACCGCCATCACGTACGTGGGCGGGCCGTATGCCGCACTACTTCCGCTCACCTACGGCTTCGTGACCGTCGTGGGGTTCACCTTCCTGGGGCGCAGGCAGGCGACTGCCCACCTCGTGGGCATCGCCGCGTCCTACGGCGCGATCCTGCTCATCCGCTCCCCGTCGAATGCGCTGGAGAGCTGGCTGTCGGTGCTGGCCCTGCTCGCCTTCGACGGGGCCATCGTGAGCTGGATGAACCGGCAGCTTCGCGCGCTGGCCGTGGCCGAGCACGCGGCTCGCGCCGTGGCCGAGGACACCTGTGCCGAGCTGGCCGAAACGAGCCGGCACAAGAGCGCGTTCGTGGCGAACATGTCGCACGAACTGCGCACCCCGTTGAACTCGGTGATCGGGTTCGCCGAACTGCTCGAGTCCGACGTCGCCGGCCGGCTGACCGACCGCCAGCGGGAGTACCTCACGGAGGTGCTCACCGCCGCCCGCCATCTGCTGTCGACCATCAACGACGTGCTCGACATGGCGAAGCTGGACGCCGGGCAATTGCGGATCGCTCCGGAGGTCGTCGCCGTCCGGCCGCTCATCGACGGTGCCGTCGCGCGCGGGACGGCCGGACCCGCCCGGCGGTTGACCGTCGAGATCCGGATCGATCCCGAGGTGGAGTACCTCATCGCCGATCCGGTGCGCATGCAGGAGGCGGTCGCCCATCTGGTGTCCAACGCCGTGCGGTTCACACCCGACGGCGGCCAGGTCACGGTGACGGTCGACCGCGCCAGCGCCGGCGAGCTGCACATCTCGGTCGCCGACACGGGGGTCGGGATCCCGTCGGACCATCTGGGGAGCGTTTTCGACCCGTTCTCACCCGGCCGGGCCGTCGCCGGGCAGACGCCGGTCGGCACCGGCACCGGACTCGTACTGGCCCGCGGCCTGGTCGAGATTCACGGCGGCCGGCTGTGGTTGACCAGCCGTACCGGCAAGGGCAGTTCGTTCACCATCGCGCTGCCGCAGCAGGACGCCGTGGCGCAGGCGCTGGCGGGCAGCGCGCCATGACCGGGCAGATCCTGATCGTCGATGACACGCCGGCCAACGTGCGGCTGCTGGACGCGATTCTCACCACGCACGGCCACCAGGTGTGCAGCGCGGCATCCGGCACCGAAGCCCTTGCCGTGATCGAGAGCGAATCGCCTCCCGACCTGGTGCTGCTCGACATCCAGATGCCCGGCATGAACGGCTTCGAGGTGTGCCGCCGGATCCGCGCGAACGAGGCGCTGGCGATGCTGCCGGTCATCATGATCACGGCGGCCGGCGGCTCGGAGAAGCTGGCCGCGCTCGAGTGCGGCGCCGACGATTTCATCCCCCGGCCCTTCGACCAGGCCGAGCTGCTCGCCCGGGTCCGGTCACTGCTGCGGATCAAGCGCTACCACGACACGATCGCCGGCCAGGCCGCCGAGTTGACCGCGTGGAACCGCGTGCTCGAGGAGCAGGTCTCCGAACAGGTGGAGGAGGTGCACCACCTGCAGCGGCTGCGCCGCTTCCTCGCCGCGCATGTGGCCGAGGCGGTCCTCAGCACCGGCACCGACGAGCTGTTGGAACCGCACCGCAGCGAGGTCGCCGTCGTGTTCAGCGACCTGCGCGGCTTCACCTCCTTCGCGTCTACCGCCGAGCCCGAAGAGGTGCTCTACACCTTGCTCGACTACCACGCGGCGATCGGCGCCACCGTCGCCCGGTACGGCGCGACCGTCGGCGGATTCGCCGGCGACGGCGTGATGATGTTCTTCAACGACCCGTTCCCATGTGATGACCCGGCCTTGCGAGCCGTCCAAGCCACGCTCGAGATGCGCGAGGCGCTGATTCCGGTGACGCAGCGGTGGGCCGAGCGCGGGCACCGGCTCGCGGCCGGCTTCTCGATCTCCTACGGCTTCGCCACGCTGGGCATGATCGGCTTCGAAGGACGTTACGAATACACCGCGATCGGCACCGTCGTGAACATGGGCAAGCGCTTGTGTGACGTGGCCGCGGCCGGCGAGATCCTGATCGGTCAGCGGGTGTTCGGCGCGGTCCAGGAATTTGCCGAGGCGGAGCAGTTGGCGCCGTTGCAGCTGCGCGGGTTCGACGCACCGGTGTCGGTGTGGCGGCTGGACGGGCTGCGGGCGGACGCCGGCCGGGCGCCGATCGTCGAGCCCGACCCGGCCCCGCCGCCCCCGGCGCTGCCCGCCTCCGGTGGCCGGCTCGTGTTCCGGATGCTCGGCCCGACGCGGATGCTGGTCGACGGCGTGGACGTGCCGTTGCGAGCAGCGCGCCTGCGTCATCTGCTGAGCCTGATGCTCCTGCACCGCAACGAGATCAGCTCGGTGGACCGGCTGGTCGACGAGCTGTGGGAGGGCCGGCCGCCCGAGTCCGCGACGGCCGCCCTGCGGGTGCACGTGTCGCGCCTGCGCAAGGTGCTCGCCGCGGTGGGCCACGACGACGTGCTCGTCACCCGGCCCTCCGGCTACCAGCTCGACATCGCTGCCGAGTCACTGGACGTCGCCAGGTTCGAGGCGCTGGCCGCGCGCGGCCAGCGGCTGCTCGTCGAGGGCAAGCCGGAGGAGGCGGCCGAGTCGCTCGACCAGGCCCTGGGGCTCTGGCAGGGCCGCCCGCTCGCCGACGTCCCGAACTCGCCGGCCACCGATGCCGCGGCGACCCGGCTCAGCGAGCTGCACGTGACGGTCCTCGAGGACCACATCGACGCGCAGCTCGGCTGCGGGCGGCACCGCCAGATCCTCGGTGAACTCGACGCGCTCGTCCGGGCCCATCCGCTGCGGGAGCGGTTGTGGGCGCAGCGGATGACCGCTCTGTACCGCTCCGGGCGACAGGCCGAGGCGTTGGCGGCCTACCAGGCGCTGCGCCGGACGCTCGCCGACGAACTCGGCCTCGACCCCTCACCGCAGCTGGCCGACCTGCACGATCGGATCCTGACCCGAAGCGCGGAGCCGGTGTGAACCATTCGCGCTGTGCTCCAGCAAATCCTCGGTGGCGCCCTGCCGCCGAGCGATCCCTTCCGCCAGCTGCAGTGCGGATCCGGGGTGATGCAGCCATTCGGCGAACTGCCCGCGGTCGAGCACCAGCAGCCGCATGTCCGTCGCCGCAATCACGGTGGCCGACCGAGGCCGATCATCGAGCAGCGCGAGCTCGCCCACGATCTCGCCAGGGCCGGCGCGGCCGACCAGCGCTCCCCTGACGAATACCTCCGCGACGCCCGCGACGATCGCCATCGCCTCGTTCCCGACCGCCCCCGCCCTGATCAGCACCCGCCCGGCGCGCACGTCCAAACCGCTGGCAAAGGACTCGATGGGCGCCGGTGGGCGCGGGTTGTTCCGAAACATGCCTTCACGGTCCGGTCCTTCGGTTTCCGGACGGTTGCCCGCAGCTTTCGGCCGCGGGTCAGCGCGACCTCCCGCGTAGGTGGTCGGGAGTCGTCAGATCCGACGGTCGGCGAAATTCGCCCGCCGCGTCAGCCAGGTGGCATCGGCGTGGCATCGTGGAGGCATGTGTCGCAATATCCGCACCCTGCACAACTTTGAACCGCCGGCCACCGGTGACGAGGTGCACGCCGCCGCGCTGCAGTACGTCCGCAAGGTGAGCGGAACCACCAAACCGACGGCCGCCAACCAGGCGGCGTTCGACGAGGCCGTCTCCGAGGTCGCGCACGTGACCAGGCATCTGCTCGCCGCGCTAGTGACCAGCGCGGCGCCGAAGAACCGCGAGGAAGAGGCGGTCAAGGCGCGCGCCCGCGCGGAGAAGCGCTACTCCGCCACGGCGTGATCGGCCGCGCCACCGGCGGGATCCGCGACGCGGTCGCCCAGTACGCGACCCGCTTCCACCGGCTGTTCGATGGGACGCACGGCGTCGCCTCGCCGTTCGGCGCGTGGCTGCTGCTCGCCCTCGTGGCGCCGGCCGCCGACCGGAAGGCGCGCGGCGACTTCGCCGGCCTGCTCGGCTGCGAGGTCGACGACGCGTTCGAGGCAGCCACCCGGATGCTCGCGCACCCGCATGCCGAGCTCGTCCTCGGTGCGGCGGTGTGGAACGACCCGCGCGTCGAGACCGCGCCGTTGCTCGATTTCCTCCGTACCCTCGCGGCGCACGCCGAGGGCGGGCCGATCCCCTCTCAGGCCGAAGCGGACGCGTGGGCGCGGCAGCGGACGCTCGGCCTGATCGAACGTTTCCCGGTCGACCTCGACCGCGGCGACCCGGTCGTGCTGTTGCTCGCGACCGCGATCGCGGCCCGGGTCAGCTGGCAGGTGCCGTTCAACGTGATCGACCCGAGTGCGAGCGTGCTGCCGGCCGCGCCGGGCTTCAGTGGCGTGCCGCTGCTCCGTGACGCGGGTGCCGCCGCGTGGTCGGGCATCGTCGCGACCGACGCCGGCCTGCTGGCCGGGTACACCGCGCGCTCGGCGGACGGGTTGCTCGTGACGTCGGCCGTCGGGGCCGCCGGCGCCGCGCCGGCCGCGGTCCTGGACGCCACCCAGCGGATCGCGTGCGCGGTCGCCGCGCGCCGGCCGCCCCCGACGGTGAGCCTGTTCGACCTCGAGTTGGGCGATCACGAAGCCTGGCGGATCACCGAGCGGACGACGACCTACGTCGGCCTGCCGGAGCGGTATGACGTCGTTCTTCCTGCGTGGCAGGCCGTGTCGAATCACGACCTGACCCGCGCTGACCTCGGCTTCCCGGCAGCCGGCGCGATGCTGGTCGACCTGCTGCCGCCGCGGTCGAGCGATTACGCGGTCGAGGCCCGGCAGAGCGCGATGGCGCGCTACACACGTGCGGGGTTCGAAGCAGCGGCGGTGACGGCTCTCGCCGCTCGACTGACGTCCGCTCCGCGCACGGAGGACGGGCCCGTCCGCACCGCCCGGGTCGAGTTCACCCGGCCGCATGCCGCCGTCGCGACGACCGACGGCGACGGCGACTGGGACGGCCTGCCGGTGTTCAGCGCCTGGGTCGCGGAGGCCGTCCCCGCTAGCTGATTGCCCAAAACTGAAACACGTTCTAGTATTCCCGGGTGCGCTTCGGCATCGTGCTGTTCACCAGCGACCGCGGTATCACCCCCGCCCGCGCCGCCGCCGAAGCGGAGATCCGCGGATTCCACACCTTCTACGTCCCCGAACACACGCACATCCCGGTCAAGCGTGAGGCGCCGCATCCGGGCACCGAGGACGGCTCGCTGCCTGACGACCGCTACATGCGCACCCTCGATCCGTGGGTCGCGCTTGCCGGCGCCGCTGCCATGACGAGCCGGATCGAGCTGGGCACCGCGGTGGCCCTGCCCGTCGAGCACGACCCGATCACACTGGCCAAGACGGTGGCCAGCCTCGACCACCTCTCCGGCGGGCGCGTGCTGCTCGGCGCCGGCTTCGGCTGGAACACCGACGAGCTGCTCGACCACGGCGTGCCGCCGGGCAAGCGCCGCACCGTGCTGCGCGAATACCTGGAGGCGATGCGGGCGCTCTGGGCGGACGAGCAGGCCGAGTACGCCGGGCAGTTCGTCAACTTCGGGCCGAGCTGGTGCTGGCCCAAGCCGGTCCGCGGCAGCGTTCCCGCGCTGATCGGCGCAGGTGGCACGGACAAGACCTTCGGCTGGATCGCGCGCAGCGCCGACGGCTGGATCACCACTCCGCGCGATGACGACATCGTGACCAAGGTGGCGCGGCTACAGGAGATCTGGACCGCCGCGGGCCGTCCGGGCGCACCCCGGGTCGTCGCCCTGGACGGCCGGCCCGACGGCGAGCGGCTGGCGGGCTGGGCCGCCGGCGGCATCACCGACGTCGTCTACGGCCTGCCCGACCGGGTCGCGGACGAGATCCCGGGCTACCTCGACCGTCTGGTCGGCAAGCTCGATGCGATGCAGCCCGGCTCGCTCGTGGCCGCCTGACACTCGACGTCAACGCTCACCGCCGCTGCGCGGACCAGGACTGCGGCCTCACGCCTCGCGGGCGGCGGACACGATCAACTGCGTGTAGGCCACGGCGCCGGTGGGCGTCAGATGGATGCCGTCGTCGTAGAACCAGGACGGGTGCGGCGCGGAGAGCCCGTGCCAGTCGACCAACCGCACGTTGTCGAACTCCGGGACGACCGCGGCGATCGTGCGGTTGTTCGAGCCCTCCCAGTACCGGCCGACCCGGTTGTTCAGCACGATGACCCGGGGGACGCCGCGCAGGCTGCGCAGCGCCTGGCGCAGGGCGTCCGCGGAGATCAACCCGTTGTCGCCGACGCCGATGATCACCAGCGGGTGCAGTCGGCCGGCCGCCGCGTCCTGCTCGACGTCGGCCAGGATCGGGTCCGGTTGCCGGCCCTCGATCGCGTCCATCGTGCCGTCGGGGAAGCGGCGGTCCAGGTAGCTGCGGGCGCCGAGCATCACCGAGTCGCCGTAGGCGCTGACGGCCGGCAGAGGCCCCGGGCCGCTCGGCGGGCGCTGCGTGGTCGTGGGGTGCTCAGCCTGCGTGGGAGTCGGCGTCGGTACGGGCGCAGGCGCCGACGGCTCGGGGTGCGGCTGATCACCCGGCGCGAACGGCAGCCGGCCGCTCGGCGCCGGTGTGCCGAGACGGAGGTCCCGGCCGCCCTGCTCGGCCGCCAGCGCCCGCTGCACCGGCGAGAGCACCGCATTCGGCCCGGCGACGACGACGGCACCGGCGACGAGGAGGCCGCACATGAGGGCGGCGGTCGCGAGGTGCGCACCGACCGGGGCCTGGCCGAGCGCTACCCGGCGCAGCCGGCGGGCGCCCGCCTGCACGCCGGCCTTGAACCCGGCGGCCCGCACCGGCGCCTCGACGAGCCGGTGGGTGAGATCGGCCAGCAGGACCGTGATTCCGATCCGCGCCAGCAGCACCGCCGCGCCGGGCCAGTGCACGTCGACGCCCGGTCGGGTCAGTACGGCAACCGGCCAGTGCCAGAGATAGATCGCATACGAGCGGGCGGCCAGCCACCGCATCGGCCGGCGATCGAGGGCCGGCCCCAGCCGGCTGCCCTGGCGGGCGAGCGCGGCGGCCGCGACCGCGGCCAGCGCTGCGACGATGAAGAAGCCGCCGCGGTACAGGCCGGGACTGGACTCGTGGGCCACGGCGAGGATGACGAGCAGTGCGACGAGTGCGCCGGCCGCGAGCGCGTCGCTGGCGTGGACGAGCCGCGCCGGTGCCGGCCGGTCGGCCCGCATGGCGGTCCGCGCGGCAGCCAGCGCACCGAGTGCGGCACCGAGCAGCAGGCCCATGCTGTGCGTGTCGGTGCCGTAGTAGAGCCGGGAGGCGTCAGTAGCCAGCGGTGCGTCCGTCACGATGGCGAGCCAGGCCATCTCGACAGCCGAGCCGACAGCGAGCAGGCCGGCGACGGCGGCGAGGGTCTCGGCCTTGCGTCGCTGCGGCGCCAGGCTGAGCACGGCGGCCGCGACGAGCGGCCAGAAGAGGTAGAACTGCTCCTCCACCGCCAGCGACCAGAGGTGCTGCAACATGCTGGGCCGGCCGGCGGAGACGAAGTAAGACTGGTGGGCGAACGAGAGCCACCAGTTGCTGACGTAGCCGGCGGCCGCAGCGGCGGCCGGCCGGATCGTGGTGAGCTGATCGCGCCAGAATGCTGCCGCGGCCAGTACCGCCGTCAGCAGCACCGCCAGCGCGGGCAGCAGCCGGCGCGCCCGCCGCAGATAGAAGTTGCCGAACCGGAGCGAACCGAAGCGCAGGTACTCGGCGGTGATCATCCGGGTGATGAGGTAGCCGCTGAGCACGAAGAAAATGTCGACGCCGAGGAAGCCACCGGGCAGCGCCGCCGGCGCGAAGTGGAACGCGACCACCGCGAGAACGGCCACGGCGCGGAGCGCGTCGAGACCGGACCAGCGACGCTGGTCGGCATCCGCAGCGCCGAGCACGTAGTAATGACACCCGATGACCGGCACCGGTTGCGGGAGGCAGCGCCGACTGTGCCCCCGAATACATCTACGGGGTGACGGCGAACGATGCCTTCAGCGCGTCGAACGTCGCGCCCGTGAGGCCCATCAGCAGGTAGAGCCGGTGTGGCGACGCGGCCACGATCAGCGCGGTGTACAGCTCGTTCGTCCTCGGGCTGATGACATTGCCCTGCTGCGCCGGGCTGCCCGCGAAGGTGAGTTTGCGGATGCCGGTGATCGGCGCGTCGCTGGTCTTCGTGAAGTGCGCGAAGGCGCGACGGTCAAAGCTCTCCGCCCCACCCGGTACTGGCTCGGAGAAGTCGAACGAAGCGACGAACGCCTGGCCGGGGACCCCGGCTACGTGCACCGTTCCGGTGTACCGGCCCTCGTGCATCGGCTGGTCATTCGCCGTCGGCTGGGACGGGAATCGGGCGCTGAAATGGCCGGTAGGCGAGGTATAGGCGACACCGGGCTCGGCGGCTGCGCCGGTGTGCACGGCCCGCCACCCGAAGAATCCGACGACCGACGCGACGAGGAGCAGGAGGACGACCCAGACGCCGCGGCCGGTACGCGCCTTCGGATAGACCAGGCCGATGTGACCCGGCGACCCGGCTACCGAGGCAGGCGCCAGACGCGGGTCGTACGCCACGGGGACATAGGTCACCGGCGCCGCGGGGGCGGAACCGGACGGTGCCGGCCGCGGCGGTGCCGGCCGGCGCGGTACGCCGACGGCTGCGGTGTGCGACTGCGAGGTCATAGCGGCCCTTTCGAACGCCGCCCCCGCAGCTTGTACTTAACAGAAGCTTAACGCATCAGTCAGCTCCGGCCAAGCACCAAACCGGATGTCGGCACGCCGGTGCCGGCGGTCACGAGCACGTGCTCGGCATCGGCGACCTGGTTCACCGCGGTGCCGCGCAGCTGCCGGACGCCCTCGGCGATGCCGTTCATGCCGTGGATGTACGCCTCGCCGAGCTGCCCGCCGTGCGGGTTCGTCGGCAGCCGGCCGCCGAGGTCGAGCGCGCCGTCGGCGATGAAGTGCCGGGCCTCCCCGCGCGGGCAGAAGCCCAGCTCCTCGAGCTGGATGAGCACGAACGGGGTGAAGTGGTCGTAGAGGACCGCGACGTCCACATCCTCGGGGGCCAGGCCGGCCTGCCGCCACAGCTGCTCGCCGACCAGCCCCATCTCGGGCAGCCCGGTCAGCCCGTCCCGGTAGTAGGACGTCATCACGAACTGGTCGGCACCGCTGCCCTGGGCCGCGGCCCGCACGACGACGCCGGGGTTGGGCAGATCCGCAGCCCGCTCCGCCGACGTGACCACGATCGCCACCGCGCCGTCGCTCTCCTGGCAGCAGTCGAGCAGGTGCAGCGGCTCCACGATCCAGCGCGAGGCCTGATGGTCCTCGAGGGTGATCGGCCGGCCGTAGAAGAACGCGTTCGGGTTCGTCGCCGCGTGCTTGCGGTCGGCCACCGCGACCCGGCCGAAGTCCTCGCTCGTCGCCCCGTACTCGTGCATGTAGCGGCGCGCGATCATCGCGACCTGTCCAGCCGGTGTGCCGAGGCCCATCGGGTAGGACCAGCCGGCGTCGATGCCGGACGACGTCGGCGCCGCGGCGAGTGCGCTCGACACCTGCCCGAAGCGCTGGCCGGATCGTTCGTTGAACGCGCGATAGCAGACCACCACGTCGGCAATCCCGGTCGCGACCGCCATCGCGGCCTGCTGGACGGTGGCGCACGCCGCCCCACCGCCGTACTGGATCCGGCTGAAGAATCGCAGCGACGGGATGCCCACCTCGCGGGCGACCGCGACCTCCGTGTTGTTGTCCATCGAGAACGTGACGAGCCCGTCGACCTCGGCCGGGCTCAGGCCCGCGTCCATGATGGCGGCGCGGACGGCTTCGGCTGCGAGGCGCAGTTCCGAGCGCCCGGAGTCCTTGGAGAACTCGGTGGCCCCGATCCCGACAATCGCCGCACTACCGCTGAAACCCATGCGTCTCCCCTCCGCTGTGGTCACTTTGCCGGCCGGGTTTCGGACCACGCCGGAGGGGAAGTGAGGGTGAGCGCGACGGTGCCGACGACGTGGTCCCCGAGCTTGCCGCGACCGACGACCGACACCGTGAGGTCGTCGCCGTCGACTGCGGTGACGGACCCGCTGAACGCGATCGTGTCGTAGGCGTAGGCGGGCACGCCGAGCCGGATCGAGATGCCCTTCACCCGGGCTCCCGGACCGGCCCAGTCGGTGACGTAGCGCTGCACCAGGCCGGTGTCGGTGAGGATGTTCACGAAGATGTCCTTGCTCCCCCGCGCGATCGCCTTGTCCCGGTCGTGGTGGACGTCCTGGAAGTCGCGGGTCGCCAAGGCCGTCGACACGACGAAGGTGGGGCTGATGTCCACGGTCAGCTCGGGCAGGACGTCACCCACCTCGCTTCTCGCGGGGTTCATCGGGCGGGCGTCCAGAACGGGAGGGTCAGCTCGTCGTCGATCGTGGTGAGGGCGACCTCCACCGGCAGGCCGATCTCGACGGCCTCGGGGTCGACGTCGATCAGCTCGCCGAGCATCCGCACACCCTCGTCGAGTTCCACCAGCGCGACCACGAACGGCAGTTGCTTCCCAGGCACCTTCGGGTGATGGTGCACGACGAAGCTGAAGACGGTGCCCCGGCCGCTCGCCACGATCCAGTCCTGCTTCTCCGCGCCGCACGACGGGCACATCGGACCGGGCGGGTGCCGCAGCCGCCCGCACGCCGGGCAGTGCTGCACGCGCAACTCGCCCGCCGCTGTGCCGGCCCAGAAGAAGGCGGTGTCCTGGCTGATCAGTGGCCGCAGGGTCTGCGACCGGTCCGGACCGATCGGCATCGCGGTACCGGGAGCGAACTTGAGCACCCGGAACAGCATCTCGGCCACCGGCTCGTCGCCGACGTACCAGGTGTTCCGCGTAGTGACGAACCAGCCCTCGCCGAGGCCGGTGCGCTTCGGACCGACGACGTCGTCGAGTTCGGTCGTCACCGACACCTGCTCGCCCGGCTCGAGGTAGCGGTGGTACGTCTGCTCGCAGTTGGTCGCGACGACGGAGGTGAAGCCGGCCGCGTCCATGATCGTCATCATCCGGCCGAGGGGGTCGTCCTCGGCCCGCTGGCCGTGCAACCCGTACATCGTCCAGACCTGGATCATCGCCGGCGGCGCGACGACACCGCTGTGGCCGGCCGCCCGTGCGGCGTCGGCGTCGGTGTATATCGGGTTGGCGTCGCCCAGCGCCTCGACCCAGCTGTTGATCATCGGCCGGTTCACCGGGTCGCGCCCGAACCGGGGTGCGCAGGCGCCGTCGGCGCGCACCTGCGCAGCGGCCGCGAGGACCTCGGCGGCGGACGTCATCGTGGGACTCGCGGAAGGTCGAGCCCGAACTGCGCGATCAGCTCGCGCTGCACTTCGTTCACGCCGCCACCGAAGGTGATGACCAGCCCGCGTTTGGCCTGGACGTCCAGCCAGTGCTGCAGCTGCCCGGTCTCGTCGTCGG
>JAVHVB010000496.1:0-4255 GCA_032160775.1 Pseudonocardiales bacterium
CGGGCCTTGGCGTTACCGGTCTTGTCCGCGAGCATCTCCAGTGACACCGCCAGCGCCAGGAACTCGCCAAGCGAGTCCCAGCGCAGGTGGTTCTCCTTGAGGAACTGCTGCACGTGCTTCGGCGCGGAACCGCCGGCACCGGTCTCGAACAGCCCGCCGCCGTTCATCAGCGGGACGATCGAGAGCATCTTCGCGCTGGTGCCGAGCTCCAGGATCGGGAACAGGTCGGTCAGGTAGTCACGCAGCACGTTGCCGGTCACCGAGATCGTGTCCTGACCCGCGCGGGCGCGCTCGAGTGTGAACCGGGTCGCGCGGGCGACGTCCATGATCTCGAGCTGCAGGCCGTCGGTGTCCAGCTCGGCGAGCACCCGGCGGACCTTCGCCAGCACCTCGGCGTCGTGCGCGCGGGTCTCGTCCAGCCAGAAGACGGTCGGCGCGCCGGTGGCGCGCGCCCGCTGCACGGCGAGCTCGACCCAGTTGCGGATCGGCGCGTCCTTGGTCTGGCACATCCGCCAGATGTCACCCGCCTCGACGTCGTGCTCGAGCAGTGTCGCGCCGGACCCGTCGACGACCCGGACGGTGCCGGGCGTCGCGATCTCGAAGGTCTTGTCGTGCGAGCCGTACTCCTCGGCCTGCTGCGCCATCAGGCCGACGTTCGGCGTCGTGCCCATCGTCGCCGGGTCGAACGCGCCGTGCGTGCGGCAGTGGTCGAGCGTCTCGGCGTAGAGCGGGGCGTAGGACGAATCCGGGATGACGTACTTGGTGTCCTGCAGTTCGCCGGTGGCGTTCCACATCTGCCCGGACGTGCGGATCGCGGCCGGCATGGACGCGTCGATGATGACGTCACTGGGCACGTGCAGGTTGGTGATGCCGCGGTCGGAGTCGACCATCGCGATGGCCGGCCCCGAGGCGAGCGCCGCCTCGACCGCGTCCTTCGCCTCCGGGTGCGCGCTGAGCAGCGAGCCGAGGCCGTCGTTGGGGCTGGCGTCCGGATAGTTGTCGTACACGTCGCCGACGACCGCGCGCACGGCGTGGCCGAAAATGATCGGGTCGGAGACTTTCATCATCGTCGCCTTAAGGTGCACCGAGAACAGCACGCCCTGCTCCTGGGCCTCGGCGACCTGGGCACGCAGGAACTCGTCGAGCGCGGCCCGGCGCATGACGGCGGCGTCCAGCACCTCGCCGGCCTCGGTCGGCCCGTCGCCCTTGAGCACGGTCACCGTCCCGTCGGCAGCGGTGTGCTCGATGCGGAACGTGCCGGCGTCGGTGACCGTGGTCGACTTCTCCGAATGCCGGAAGTCGCCCTCGTCCATGGTCGACACGTGCGACTTCGAGTCCGCCGACCACGCCCCCATCGAATGCGGGTGCTTTCTCGCGTACGCCTTCACCGACGCCGGCGCCCGGCGGTCGGAGTTGCCCTCGCGCAGCACGGGGTTGACCGCCGACCCCTTGACCTTGTCGTAGGCCTCGCGGGCGTCCTCGTAGTCGGGCAGATCGTGCCCGTGCGCACGTAGTTCCTCGATGGCCGCCTTGAGCTGCGGGATGGACGCGCTGATGTTCGGCAGCTTGATGATGTTCGCTTCCGGCGTCTTGGCGAGTTTTCCGAGTTCGCCCAGCTCGTCGTGCTGCTTGCCCAGCGCGGCGAGGATGCGGCCGGCGAGCGAGATGTCGCGCAGCTCGACCTCGACACCGGCCGGCGCTGCGAACGCCTCGATGATCGGCAGGAACGAGTGTGTCGCCAGCATCGGGGCTTCGTCCGTGTGCGTGTAGATGATTCTCATTTGGTCGCTCCGCAGGCGTCGCTCCGGCAGTTCTCTTGACATCAAGATACCTTGCGGCGGCGGGGTCCCCGCCGCTGGGTCCTAGTCTCCAGAGCATGACCGACGCGCGCACCCCGACCGCTGTGGACGCCGTCGCCGAGGCGTTCCTCGAGGAGCACGCGGCGCTCGACCCGATCGACGCGACGTTCCTCGGGCTCAGCGGCCACGACTCCGAGATGCAGGACTTCAGCCCCGAGTGGTGGCAGAGCATGTCCGACAACCGGCGGCGGACGCTGGCCGCGCTGGCCGAGGCAGCGCCGGTCGACCGCACCGACCGGATCACCGTCGACGCGTTGCGCAGCGACCTCGAGCTGCGCGAGCGGCTCCGCGCGGCCGGCGAGAACGAGTCGCACCTGAGCGTGATGTTCTCCCCGCTGCAACTCATCCGGGACACCTTCGACCTCAACCCGACCGACACGGTCGACCAATGGGCGGCGATCGCCACCCGCCTCCGGGCGGTGCCCGCCGCAGTCGAGGGATACACAGCCTCCTTGCGCTACGCCGCCGAGCGCCGCGCGGTGAGCGCCAAGCGGCAGATCCGGGCGAATGTCGGGCAGTGCAACGACAATGTCGGGCCGACCGGATTCTGGGCGAGGTTCGCGGCCGGCGCCGTCACCGCGGACGGCACCGATCTGCCCGAGCCGTTGCAGGCGGACCTCGAGGCCGGCGCCCGCGCCGCGGCCGGGGCCTACGAGCGACTCGCCGTGTTCCTGCAGGACGAACTGTTGCCGCAGGGCCCGGACGCCGACGCGGTCGGCCGGGACCGCTACGCCCTGCATCTGGAGTTCTGGCTCGGCACCCGCGTCGACCTGGACGAGACCTACGAGTGGGGCCAGCAGGAACTCGCCCGGATCACCGCGGAGATGGCCGAGACCGCCGACCGGATCCTGCCCGGCGCCAGTGTTGATGAGGCGATCGCCCACCTCAACGCGAGCAGCGCCCACACGCTGCACGGCTCGGACGCCCTGCAGGCCTGGATGCAGGAGACCTCGGACGCGGCGGTCGCCGCGCTCGCCGGCGTCCACTTCGACATCCCGGACCCGATCCGCCGGCTGGAGTGCCGCATCGCTCCCACGCAGCAGGGCGGCATCTACTACACCGCGCCGAGCGAGGACTTCGTCACCCGGCCGGGGCGGATGTGGTGGTCGGTGCCCAAGGGGGTCACCGAGTTCGGCACGTGGCGCGAGCTCACCACCGTCTTCCACGAGGGCGTGCCGGGCCATCACCTGCAGATCGCCCAGACCGCATACCGGCGCGACATCCTGAACCGGTGGCGGCGGCAGGCGTCCTGGGTGAGCGGCCACGGCGAGGGGTGGGCGCTGTATGCCGAACGGCTGATGGCCGACCTGGGCTTTCTCGACGACCCGGCCGACTACCTCGGCATGCTGGACGCGCAGTCGATGCGCGCCGCCCGCGTCGTCCTGGACATCGGCGTGCACTGCAACCTGCCCGCGCCGGCCGAGGTCGGGGGCGGGCCGTGGACGTACGAGAAGGCGTGGGACTTCTTCTCCGCGCACGTCCACATGAACGAGGGTTTCCGCCGCTTCGAGCTCGACCGGTACCTCGGTTGGCCCGGCCAGGCGCCGTCCTACAAGATCGGCGAACGGTGCTGGCTCCAGCTTCGCGACGAGGCGAAGGCCCGCGAAGGGGACGCCTTCGATCTGAAGTCGTTCCACCGCCGGGCGCTGGACATCGGCTCGGTCGGCCTCGACGTGCTCCGCGCGGCCGTGCTCGACGAGATCTGACCCGGGCGCGGCCAAATCCTAGGCTGGCGGCATGCTGATCCATCCGTGGGACACGAGCCGCGACGAGCCCGAGTGGACCGAGTTCGTGCGCGCTCAGGGCTTCGGCCATCTGGCGGCCGGCGGGCGCGACCGCCCGGTACCGGTCGTGGTCCCCACCCAGTTCGCGCTCATCGCGCCGGACGAGGTCGTCCTGCACCTGGCCCGGCCCAACCCCATCTGGACCGCGCTCGCCGAGAACCCCACGGTGTTGCTGAGCGTGGCCGGTGACTGGAGCTACGTGCCGGCGGCGTGGAAGGCGGTCGGCGCCGAAGACCCGCGGATGGGAGTGCCGACCACCTACTACGCCGCGGTCCAGCTGATCGGCCCCACTGAGGTCGTCGACGACGCCGAGGGCAAGGCGGCGATCCTGCGGGCGCAATTGGCGGTCACCGAGCCGGGCAGCGACGTCGCCGACCCGCTCGAGCACGGCCACCGGCTGGCCGGCATCCGGGGCATCCGGCTGGCCGTCCAGGAGGTTCGGGCCAAGTTCAAGTACGGCGGCAACGTCGACGACGCGCACCGGGCAGAGGTCGCTCGCCGGCTGGCCGAGCGGGGCGGGCCCGGCGACGCTGCCGCGCTAGGGCATCTGCGCCGCCGCACTCCCCTCCCGCCCCCGTAAGTGGTGAGTTCCTCCCGCCGACGGGAGGAACT
>JAVHVB010000497.1:0-5586 GCA_032160775.1 Pseudonocardiales bacterium
AGGAGGTCCTCGAGCAGAACGCCCGGCACGTCGCGCAGTTCCCGGCCACGATGAAGACGTTCAACGATGCGCACGAGCGGTTCAACCAGACGATCGGCCGGCTGGACAAGGCTGTCACCCGCATCGAGAGCGCCACCAAGAGCCTGACCGGACCGCTCGAGAAGGTCGCCTCGTCGCTCGACCCGAAGGCCCTGCGCGACATCCCCGAGGTCCTGGACGCGGTCCGCCGCGAGGCCCTGCCCGCGCTGCGCGCCGCGACCGACACCCAGCAGCAGGTCGCGATGCTGCAGTCGACGATCGACCGGATCGTCGCGGTGCTCAGCGACCTGCCCGGCGCCGGGGTCCTACGCCGGCTCACCGGCGACTCCGGTCCCCGCCCCAAGCCCGGCAGCACGCCTGCCGACTAGCCCGTTTGCATCCGCGGGCGTGGCTATCGCGCCCAGTTAGCCACCGGGACGGATGCAAACCGGTTATTACGCTCCGGTGTCGATTGGCCCCGTAGCTCGGTAAACCCGTCGCCATTGTCGGCGGCTTGTGGTTGCGTTGCGCAGCGTGGCACCCCTTTGCCATGTGGCGAAATGACTGCCCTCGCGTCCTCGGCGTCCACCCGGACCGTCGCGCGCGCGCTGGGCCTGCTGGCCGAGGTCTGCGCGGATCCGCCGATCTCGCTGTCCGAGTGCGCGCGCCGCGTCGACCTGCCGGCCAGCACCGCCTTGCGCCTGCTCCGCACCCTCGAGTCGACGGGGTTCGTGGCGCGCGACCGGCGCGGCGCGTTCCGGCCCGGGCCGCGCGTGCTGCAACTCGGCGCACAGGCACTCGGCCGGCAGTCGCTCGTCGAACTCGCCCAGCCCGGCCTCGCCCGCATCGTCGAGCAGACCGGCGAGTCCACCTACCTCGTGGTGCGCGGTGCGGGCGACACCGCGCTGTACCTCGCCATGGCAGAGGGCACCCACCCGGTGCGGCACACCAGTTGGGTCGGCCGGGCGATCGAACTTGCCGACCTCGCCGTCGGAGCCGCGCTGAAGGGCGAGGTGCCTGAGACCGGCTACATCACCCAGCGCGACACGTTCGAGCCGGAGGTCACCGCCATCGCCGCGCCGATCCGCCGGACGGGCGGCGTGGCCGCGGCGCTGAACCTGCTCGGCCCGACCTATCGCATCGACGAGGCGACCAGCCACGAGTACGGCCGCATCGTCTCGGCCGAGGCAGCCGCCATCAGCGCGCTGCTCGGCGCACCCGACGAGGAGGTGATCGGCCGGTGATCCGGTTCGAATCCGTCACCAAGCGATATCCGGACGGCACAGTCGCGGTCGACGAACTCACTCTCGAGGCGCCGTCTCGCGAGATCACCGTGCTCGTCGGCCCATCCGGCTGCGGCAAGACGACCTCGCTGCGCATGATCAACCGGATGATCGAGCCGACGTCCGGACGGATCATGCTCGACGACCGGGACACCGCGGCGGTCAAACCGTCCGACCTGCGGCGCGGCATGGGCTACGTGATCCAGCACGCCGGGCTGTTCCCGCACCGCACGATCCTGGACAACGTGGCGACTGTGCCGCTGCTTCTCGGGCAGGACAAGAAGCAGGCGAGGGCGCGCGCCGCCGAACTGCTCGAGCGGGTCGGGCTCGATCCGGCGTTCGCCAAGCGGTACCCCGCGCAGCTCTCGGGCGGGCAGCAGCAGCGCGTCGGGGTCGCCCGCGCGCTCGCCGCCGACCCGCCGGTCATGCTGATGGACGAGCCGTTCAGCGCGGTCGACCCCGTCGTGCGGGAGCAGTTGCAGGACGAGTTCCTGCGTCTCCAGCACGACCTCGGCAAGACGATCGTGTTCGTCACCCACGACATCGACGAGGCGATCAAGCTCGGCGACAAGGTCGCCGTGCTGCGCGTGGGCGGCAAGCTCGCCCAGTTCGCGCCGCCGGCCGAACTACTGTCGCGGCCCGCCGACCCGTTCGTCGCGGGCTTCGTCGGCCGTGACCGCGGCTACCGCGCGCTGGGCTTCGCCGAGGCCGGGCAACTGCCGCTCAACGACGAGAAGACCGTGCCGCTCGGCGACAAGGTGCGCGCGGCGAAGGACATCGCCCAGGACGACTGGACGCTCGTCGTCGACGCCGACACCAAGCCGCAGGGCTGGCTCGCGGTCGGCCGGTTGCCCGACCGTGCGCTCGACGCCGAGATCACGCCGGACCTGCTCAACCTCGGCGGCACGCTCGCCTCCGAGTCGGGCACGCTGCGGGCCGCGCTGGACGCCGCGCTGTCCTCGCCGAGCGGGCGCGGCGTGATCGTCCACGACGACGGCCGGTATGCCGGCACGGTCACCGCCTCGCGGGTGCTGGCTCGCATCGAGGAGCGCGCCGCGAAGGTGCGCGCGGACGCGGTACATGCCGCGGGCGGCGAACATCGCGACGTCGCGCCAGACGGCATCGGCGGGGGTCGCTGATGGGCGACGCCTGGAACTACTTCTTCGATCACCGGGCCGAGATCCAGGACTGGACCGGGACGACCCTCTGGCTGGCGGTGCTGCCGGTTGCCATCGGGCTCGTGCTGTCGCTACCCGTCGGCTGGCTTGCGTACCGGTATCGCTGGTCGTACCCGCCGATCATCTCGGGCGCCGGCCTTTTGTACACGATCCCGTCCCTCGTGCTGTTCGTGTCGCTGCCCGGTCTGCTCGGCACGAAGATCCTCGACCCGATCAACGTCGCGGTGGCTCTGACGGTCTACACCTTTGCCCTGCTCGTGCGGATCGTGGCCGACGGCCTCTTGTCCGTCGCACCCGCGACCTTGGACGCCGCTGCGGCGATGGGCTACACCACCTTCCAACGACTCGTGAAGGTGCAGCTGCCGATCGCGGTACCGGTCATCGGCGCCGGGCTGCGGGTCGCTGCGGTTTCCAACGTCAGCCTGATCTCCGTGGCGTCGGCGATCGGTGTGACCCAGCTCGGCAACCTCTTCGTCGAGGGCTTCCGGCAGGGCAGGACACCGCCGACGATCGTCGGCCTCGTGCTGTTCATCGTCATCGCGGTGGTTTTCGACGCGGCCATCCTGCTCGGTATCCGGCTCCTGACCCCGTGGCGGCGGGCGGTGGCCGCCCGATGACAAGCAGAGTGAACGCTCACCTCCGCTTCGCGGACCAGCGGGGTGGGGGCGAATGAAGATGTCGGTAGTGGCAGGTGGCAACGGGCTGCCGGGGCTCGATCGCGTGCCGATCTGGTTCAACGACCCCTCGAACTGGTGGGGGCCGGACGGCCTCGTGGTGCGCACTCGCGAGCACCTGCTCTACACCGGCACGGTCGTGCTCGTCGCGGCACTCATCGCACTTCCACTGGGTCTGCTCGTCGGGCACACCGGACGTGGCGTATTCGTGCTGGTCGGGCTGGCCAACGGGCTGCGTGCCGTGCCGACCCTCGGCCTGCTGATTCTGCTGGCGGTCTGGATCTCCGATCATCTGCAGACCAAGACCGACATCCCGTACTTCATCAGGGCTGGCGGGCTGCCGTACTTCATCGCGGCGTTGATCGTGCTCGTCCTGCTTGCCCTCCCGCCAATACTCACCAACACGTACGCGGGCGTGCAGAACGTCGACCCGGCAGCTCGCGATGCCGCCCGCGGTATGGGCATGACCGGGTTCCAGGTGTTGCGGAAGGTCGAGTTCCCGTGCGCCCTGCCGTTGATCATGTCGGGGTTGCGCAGCGCGACCTTGCAGGTGATCGCCACTGTCGCGGTCGCGGCCTACCTGCCATTTCTGGGCGGCCTCGGCCGGTTCATCATCGACGGCTCACAAGTGATCCTCGACCTGAAGTACGGCTATCCCGCCATGCTCGCCGCAGGCATCACCGTCGCCTTGCTGGCGGTGCTTGCCGATGCAGCGCTCAGCCTCGTGCAGCGCTATGTCGTTTCCCCAGGGCTGTCCGGCCGGAACTCCAAGCGTTCGGCCCGGCGGCAGATCGCCATCCTCGACGCGGAGGCGCAATTGGCCGATGCGTGACGCCCCCCATCTCGCTGAACACCCACCAAGGAGAGACATGAAGCGCATCTATCTGGCGACGATCGCCGCGGCGGGCGCCCTGACGCTCGCGGCATGCGGCAGCAGCGGCAGCTCGTCCAAGACATCGTCGAATACCCCGCCTCCCGGCGGCGGGACGACTGCGGCCTCGAGCCCCGCATCGACGGACCTGCCCACCGAGCCGGGCTCGGTGACGGTCGGGTCCGCCGCGTTCCAGGAGAACGAGCTCCTCGCCGACATCTACGCCGACGCGATGGCCGCGCAGGGGGTGGACGTGAAGAAGCACGTGAATATCGGTGAGCGTTCGCTGTACCTGCAGGCGCTGGGTGACGGCTCGATCGGCATGGTCCCCGAGTACAGCGGCTCCATCCTGTACAACCTCGACACCGGCGCCAGCGCGAAGTCGTCCGACGACGTGTTCGCGGCCCTGCAGGACGCAGCAGCTTCGAACGGCTACGCCGTGACGCAGTACAGCGAGGCGCAGGACAGCGACACGATCAGCGTGACGAAGCAGACGGCCGACAAGTACCACCTCACCTCCATCGGCGACCTCGCCGACGTAGCCGGCGACCTGACCCTCGGCGCGCCGGCGCAGTTCCGCACCCGCGCGGACGGGGTGCCGGCGCTCAAGAGCGTGTACGGCGTCGAGTTCGGCAACTTCACGCCCACCGAGGCCGGTGGCACGGTAACCATCAACGCGCTGAAGAACGGAAGCATTGACGCGGCGGACATCTTCTCCACCGACCCGGCGATCCCGGACAACCACCTGGTTCCGCTGGAGGACCCGAAGAACATGTTCGCGGCGCAGAACGTCGTCCCGCTGTTCTCGCAGGACGTCCTCACCCAGCCGATGAAGGACGCGTGTGACGCCGTCTCGGCGAAGCTGGACACCGCGACGCTCACCACCCTGGTGGCCAAGGTGTACGGCGGCGAGGCACCGGACAAGGTGGCGAAGGACTGGCTGGCCGAGGTCGGCCTGGGCTAGCAAGCACCGCCGGGACGAGCACCGGAGCCCGGGCCCAACGGCCCGGGCTCCGGGCGCTTTTGCCAGCATTTTGCGGGCCCGCCCTGTGCGACCATGGATCTGCAATGACCACCGCCACTGCCACCGCCACTGCCACCGGTGCCGCCCCGCCCCCGGCGGAGCGCGAGCGTTGGTGGACGCGGCCGGCGCTGCTCTGGCCGACGGTCTTCGCGATCGGCAACGCGATCGCGTTCTTCATCCTGCGGCCGGGCGTCAACGACTTGTGGGCTGCGCGGGCGCGCGCGTCCGCAGTCCGGCACGGGGTGGGGCTGGACTACTGGTTCAGCTGGTTCGGCGGCGGCTCGACGCCGGGCAACTACTCGATCGTCACGCCGTACCTCTGTGCCGCGATCGGGACGGAAGTCGTCGGCGCCCTCGCAGGCGTAGCGGCGACCGTGCTCGTCTGCGCCGTGCTGCGCGGTACGCCGCACGAGACGGCCGCCGTCTGGTTCGGCGCGGTCGGCGTACTCAGCACCATGTGGAGCGGCCGGATCCCGTTCCTGCTCGGCAGCGTGTTCGCTCTCGGTGCGTTGATCGCGGTGCGCTACGGCAACCGGTC
>JAVHVB010000498.1:0-5641 GCA_032160775.1 Pseudonocardiales bacterium
TCGATCATGCAGACGATCCAGGACCGCGGCTACGTCTGGAAGAAGGGCGCGGCCCTCGTCCCGACCTGGACCGCGTTCGCGGTCATCAATCTGCTTCAGGACCACTTCGCGCGGCTGGTCGACTACGGCTTCACCGCCTCCGTCGAGGACGACCTGGACGATGTCGCGAACGGCGAGCGGTCGCGCATCGACTGGCTCACCGGGTTCTATTTCGGGGCCCCCGAAGGCGCCACGACCGACCCGCAGCGGATCTCCGCGCAAGGCGGGCTGAAGCGGATGATCGAGTCGCGGCTCGAGGAGATCGACGCGCGCGAGGTGAACTCGATCGCGATCGGTGAGGGCGTCGTGGTGCGGGTCGGCCGCTACGGGCCGTATCTGCAACGTGGTGCGGACGAGCGGGCGTCCCTGCCGGAGGACCTCGCGCCGGACGAGCTCACCCCGGAGAAGGTGGAGGAGCTGCTGTCGGCGCCATCGGGCGACCGCCTGCTCGGCAGCGCGGCAGACGGCCGTGAGGTCACCGCGAAGACGGGCCGTTACGGCCCGTACGTGACCGACGGCGAGCGGTCGGCGTCGCTGTTCAAGACGATGTCGCTGGACACGATCAGCCTCGAGGACGCCGAGCGGCTGCTCACCCTGCCGCGCCCGCTCGGCGAGCTGGACGGCGTCGAGGTGACGGCGCAGAACGGCCGGTACGGCCCCTACATCAAGAAGGGGACGGACTCGCGCTCGCTCGAGACCGAGGACCAGCTGTTCACCGTCACCCTCGACGAGGCCGCGGCGCTGCTGGCGCAGCCGAAGCAGCGGGGCCGGAACGCGGCCGCCGCGCCGCCGTTGCGCGAACTCGGCAACGACCCGGTGTCCGGCAAGCCGATGGTGGTGAAGGACGGCCGCTTCGGGCCGTACGTCACCGACGGCGAGACGAACGCGTCGCTGCGCAAGGGCGACTCCATCGAGGAACTCACCGACGAGCGGGCCGCCGAGCTGCTCGCCGACCGGCGGGCCCGCGGCCCGGCGAAGAAGGCACCGCGCAAGGCCGCCAAGAAGGCGCCGGCCAAGAAGAAGGCGCCGGCCAAGAAGGCGCCGGCGAAGAAGGCCGCAGCAGCCAAGAAGAGCTGAGTCCTGCCCCTGCTGCGGCGGCACCACGGCGACTCGCGCGGAAGCGCGGCCACCAGCGAACGTTATGAGCTGCCTGCCGCGGGCAGGTCGCCCAGGGTCGCGGCCACGATTTCTTCGACCGCGGCCCGCGCTCGGTCCGCGTCGGCACCGACCAAGCCGATGCGGGTGCGCCGGTCGAGGACGTCTGACACGTCGAGCGCGCCCTCGGAGCTCACCGCGTACTCGATCTCCGCGCGGGTCACATCGATTCCGTCGGCGACCGGTGCGAGCGGATCGGCGACCGTGGCAGTTTCGAACACCTCGGCGGAGCGGCCGCCGAAGCGGGACACGAGCGATGGCGGCAGGCCGTCCCTACTGCGGCTGTCCGGGCGTGCGGGTGCGCCGACGAGGGGGATCTCCTTGGTGCGACAAGGCTGCGCGGGCAGCCCGGCGAGCGCGAGGGCGCGGTCGACGACGTCCTCGGCCATCTGCCGGTAGGTGGTGAGCTTGCCGCCGACGATGCTGACGACGCCGTCCGGCCCGACGGTCACTGCGTGCTTGCGTGAGACGTCCGCGGTGGCCCCGTCGCCGGCGTCGATCAACGGCCGCAGCCCGGAGTAGGTGCCGAGCACGTCGTCGCGCCCGACCGGCCGCGCGAGCGCCGTGTTGATGGTGTCCAGCAGGAAGTCGATCTCGCTCTCCGCAGCGGCCGGCTCGTCCGGGATCGGGCCGGGCGCGTCCTCGTCGGTGAGGCCGAGGTACACCCGGCCGAGCGGCTCGGGCATCGCGAAGACGAACCGGCTGATCGAGCCGGGCACCGGCACGGTGATGGACGACGTCGGATTGCCGAACGTGCTCGCCGCGAACACCAGGTGCGTGCCGCGGCTCGGCCGAAGTTTCACCGACGGGTCGATGTCGCCGGCCCAGACGCCGGCGGCGTTGATCACCGCGCGCGCCTGGAGCGTGAGCGACTGCCCGGTGAGCGTGTCGACCAGTCGCGCCGACGTTCCGGTGACGTCCACGGCGCGTACCCGGGTCAGTGCTGTGGCGCCGAGGTCGGCCGCGGTGCGCGCGACCGTGACGACGAGCCGGGCGTCGTCCACGAGTTGGCCGTCCCACGCCACATAGCCGCCACGCAGCCCGGCCGCCGCGACAGCCGGGAACCGGCCGCGCGCCTCCGTTGCGTCGACGCGCCGCGAGCGCGGCAGCAGGTCGGCGGAGGTTCCCGCGCTGCGGCGCAGCGCGTCGGCCGCGACGAACCCGGCGCGGATCAGGGCGCGCTCGTGCCACTTCATCGAGGGCAGCGCGGGCACGACAGTGGCGAGCGGATGGATCAGGTGTGGGGCGACCGTCGTCATCAGGACGTGCCGCTCGATCGCGCTCTCCCGAGCGATGCCGATGCGGCCGGACGCGAGGTAGCGCAGCCCGCCGTGCACGAGCTTCGAGCTCCAGCGGCTCGTGCCGAACGCCCAGTCGCGCGACTCGACGACGACGACCCGCAGCCCGCGCGCAGCGGCGTCCAACGCAGCGCCGGCACCGGTGATGCCGCCGCCGATGACGAGCAGGTCGACCGGCCTGCCGTCGGCGAGAGCCGCGAGGTCGCGGGACCGTTGCGCGGCGTTCAGGCTGGTCATGGCGCGAGGTATCCGTCGATCGCCCGGCCGAGTTCGCGTCGCCAGGAATCGGTCGGCAGGAACTCGGCGATCATCCGCCGCGACTGGATCGCCGACTGCGCGATGAGCAACGTCATGGCGGCGAGTTCACCGGAGTCGGCCGCGCGCACCGTGCCCCCCGGCTGGGCCGCCTCGATCGCGTCGCGGAGCACCTGAAGCAGCGCGCGCTGTCCGCCGCCGAGCCGGTCGACGATGTAGCGCGCGATGAGCGGTTGATCGGCGTTGAAGGTCGAGCCGAGCATCTCGTTGGTGCTGATGCGGTCGGCGAGTTCGACCACCTGCGCCACCAGGGACCGCCGGTCGTCGCCGCGGCGGGGGGTGCTGGCGAGCAGCCGGCCGATCTCGCGCTCCCACAGGGCGCGGATGACGGCCTCGCTGTCGGCGTAACGGCGGTAGACGGTCGGCCGGCTCACGCCCGCCTGGCGGGCCAACTCGGCGATCGGCGGCCGGCGGGTACTGAGCTGCAGCAGCCGGGCGGCGGCGTCGAGGATGCGGTCGTCGACATCCGGTTCCTGATCGAGCGTTGCGTTACGACTTGACATGATGTGTAAAACTGTAGCACATGACGAGCCAACCGCACCTCCCCGTCCCGCCGATGAAGTGGGACGCCTGGGGCGACCCCGACCGGGTCACCGAACTCTCCGCGGCGCAGCTGCGCATGGTGCACGATCTGCTCAACGTGTCCGCCGCCGACATCGACCCGGTCCCGCACGCCGAGGTGCGGCTGTGTCCGTCCCAGCTCTCCGCCGCCGACCAGGATGCGCTCGCCGCGATCGTCGGCGCCGAGCACCTCAGCACCGCGGACGCGGATCGGTTGCCGCGCGCCGGGGGCAAGTCCACGCTGGATCTGTTGCGGCGCAAGAGCCGCGACGAGCAGGACGCGCCGGATGCGGTCGTGCTGCCCGGCACCGACGGCGAGGTGGCCGCGCTGCTCGCCGCTTGCGCCGAGCGGGGCATCGCCGTCGTCCCCTTCGGCGGCGGGACGAGCGTGGTCGGCGGCGTCGATCCGCTGCGCGCGGGCTTCGCCGCCGTGATCTCGCTCGACCTGCGCCGATTCGACGCCCTCGAGCTGCTCGACGAGATCAACCAGGAGGCGATCCTCGGTGCCGGCCTGCCTGCCCCGGAGGCGGAGCGGCTGCTCGCCGAGCGTGGCTACGAACTCGGTCACTACCCGCAGAGCTACCGGTACGCCACGATCGGTGGGTTCGCCGCGACCCGCTCGTCCGGGCAGGACTCGGCCGGCTACGGCCGGTTCGACGACCTGGTGCGCGGCTTGCGGGTCGTGACGCCGCTGGGCGTGATCGACGTCGGTAGCGCGGCGCCGAAGACGGCGGCCGGCCCGGACCTGCGGCAGCTGTTCCTCGGCTCAGAAGGTGCGTTCGGCGTGATCACCGCGGTGCGGGTGCGCGTCCATCGGCTGCCCGAGACCAAGGCCTATGAGGCCTGGACGTTCCCCGACTTCGCAGCCGGCGCCGCAGCCCTGCGCGCCGTCGAGCAGCTCGGCACCGGGCCGACCGTCCTGCGGCTGTCCGACGAGGTCGAGACCGCGCTGAACCTCGCGACCGTCGACGAGGCCGGCGGCGACGCGCCCGCGCCGGGCGGCTGCCTGTCGATCACCGTCTTCGAGGGGCCGGCCGGGCTAGTGCGGGCGCGCCACGAGGCGACCCGCGCGGTCATGCTCGAGCACGGGGGTACGTCGCTCGGCGAGGAACCGGCCCGCCGCTGGGAGGAGCACCGGTTCGACGGCCCGTACCTGCGCGATCCGTTGCTCGCCGAGGGGGCGCTGGTCGAGACGCTCGAGACGGCGACGAGCTGGTCGAACCTCGCCGCCCTGAAGCAGGTGGTGACGCAGACGCTCCAGGCGAAGTTCACCGAGTTCGACTCGGTGTCGCTCGTGCTGTGCCACATCTCGCACGTCTACGACACCGGTGCCTCGCTCTACTTCACGGTCATCGGCGCACAGCGCGGCGACGCGATCGCGCAGTGGTCGCAGATCAAGTCCGCGGTCAACGACGCACTCGTCGGCAACGGCGGCACGATCACCCACCACCACGCCGTCGGTGCCGACCACCGCCACTGGATGACGGACGAGGTCGGCGCAGTCGGAGTCGAGATCCTGCGCGCAGTGAAGGAGCGCCTCGACCCGGCCGGCATCCTCAACCCTGGCAAGCTCATTCCGTGAGCACCCCACGAAATCGCTTGGCAAGAGGCGTTGCGCGATTTCGCAGGGCAAGGCCCACGTCTGGCTCGCGTGCGCTGGCCGTGCCCGCATGAGTTCCGTAGCCCTGTTGGTCAATCCCGCCGCCGGGCACGGCAAGGCGGTGGCCGCGGCACAACGCGCCCGCGCCCGGTTCGCCGAGCTCGGTATGCAGGTGCGCGACCTCGTCGGCCCGGACCCGGCCGCTTCGCAGCAGCTGGCCCGCGAGGCGGTCGCTGACGGCGTGGACGCGCTGGTGGTCGTCGGCGGCGACGGCATGATCCATCTCGCGCTGCCGGCTGTGGTGGGGACGCAGACTCCGCTGGGCGTGATCCCGGCCGGCACCGGCAACGACCAGGCGCGCGAGTACGGGTGGCCGCGGAAGGACCCCGAGGCGGCCGCCGACGTAGTCGCCGCGGGCAAGATCCGAGTGGTCGACGTCGGCCGGGCGGCGACGGCGGACGGCCGCACGACCTACTTCGGGTCGGTGCTCGCAGCCGGATTCGACTCGCTCGTCAGCGACCGCACCAACCGGATGCGCTGGCCGCACGGCCGCGCCCGGTACAACGTGGCGATGCTGGCCGAGTTCGTGAACCTGCGCCCGCTGCCGTTCGTGATCACGCTCGCCGACGGCCGGGTGATCGAGCGGGACGTACTGCTCGTCGCCGTCGGCAAC
>JAVHVB010000499.1:0-6005 GCA_032160775.1 Pseudonocardiales bacterium
CCAGTCCAGCTCGTCCGGGCCGCCGATCTCGACGTCCGCCGGTGGGTGCGCCATCCCGCCGACCGGCGAGGTCTCGGTCATCCCCCAGCCCTGGATGATTCGCACGCCGTAGCGCTGTTCGAAGGCAGCGACGAGGGAGCGCGGGATCGCCGCTCCGCCGGACGTGCCCATCCGGACCGAGGACAGATCCAGCTCACGCTGCTCGCCGAGCTGCAGGATCCCGGCCCACAGCGTGGGCACCGCAGCCATCAGGGTCGCCCGCTCGGCCTCGACGATGTCGACGAGGCTCGCCGGGGTCATGTGCGGTCCGGGCATCAACATCGAAGCCCCGGACAGGAACGACGCGTACGGGATACCCCAGGCGTTGACGTGGAACATCGGCACGATCACCAGCGCCCGGTCGCGCTCGTTGATGCCGGTCACTGTCGTCGCCAGCGTCGACAACGCATGCAGGAAGGTCGACCGGTGCGAGTAGACGACGCCCTTCGGGTCGCCGGTGGTGCCGCTCGTGTAACACATCGAGGCCGCCGACTTCTCGTCCAGCGCGGGCCACTCGAAGGACGGCGCAGCGTCGGTGAGCAGGCCCGCGTACGAGTGCACCGGCACCTCGCCGCCGAGCACCGACGCGTCGCCCTCGCCGATCAGCACGTACGCCTCGACGGTCTTGAGCTGCGACGCGACCGCGGCCAGCAGCGGCAGCAGCGAGGCGTCCACCAGGACGACCTTGTCCTCGGCGTGGTTGATGATGTGCGCCAGCTGCCCCGGCGGGAGCCGCAGGTTCAGCGTGTGCAGCACCGCCCCCATGCCGGGAACCGCGAAGTACGCCTCGAGATGTTCCTGGCTGTTCCAGCAGAGCGTGCCGACCCGGTCGCCCAGCTCGACGCCGAGTCCGGCGAGGGCGTTCGCCAGGCGTTCGGCGTTCGCGGCCACGTCGGCGAAGGTGGCGCGGCGGGCGCTGTCGGCGCCGGCGCCCTGCCAGGTGACGACCTCGCTGGTGCGGAAGACCGTCCGGCCGTGTTCGAGGATCGCCGAGACGGTGAGCTGGAAGTCGTCCTGCATCGTGCTGACGATCACGGCATGCCTCCGGGAGTGGATGACTGAGCTGCGAGGAATTCTGCCCGAGCGAGATCGTGGGGAGTGGTGATCTTGAACGCCGTCTCCGCCCCGGGCACCGAGACCACGTCGTGGCCCAGCGCCTCAACGAGAGCGGCGTCGTCGGTCGCGGTCGTCTCGGCCCGCTCGTGGGCAGCGACGAGGACGGCGCGCCGGAAGCCCTGCGGGGTCTGCACGGCCACCAGGGTGGATCGGTCCACGACACCGTCGAGCACGGCGCCCGGCTGACCGCGGCGCACGGTGTCCGCGATGGCCACGACCGGCACGACCGCGTCCGCCCCGTCGGCCAGCGCCGCCACGACCGCGTCGATCACCGAGTCCGGCACGAATGCACGGGCGACGTCGTGGACGAGTACGTACTCGGTGTCCGGTGCCAGCGCGGCCAGTCCAGCGGCCACCGAGGCCTGCCGCGTCGCACCGCCCGGGACGACGACGAGCTCGGCCGCGAACGGCCGGAGCCGGTCGGCCGCCGACTCCGCCCGATCAGCCGGGACGACCAGCACGACCCGGCCGACCGACGGGTGCGCGCCGAAGCGGCGAACGGCCCGCTCGGCGAGGGTCTGCCCGCCCACCTCGACGAACGCCTTGGGGACATCGGCGCGCAGCCGCTCGCCGCTACCCGCCGCAACGAGAATGGCGGCGACGGCCGAAGGACCGTGCGCCGCCATTGCTGCGTGTGGTGAAGTGCTAGGCCACGGCCTCGCCGAGCACCTCGTCGAGGACGACCTCGGCCTTGTCCTCGTTCGTGCCCTCGGCAAGCGCCAGTTCACTGATGAGGATCTGCCGCGCCTTGGCCAGCATGCGCTTCTCGCCGGCCGACAGGCCGCGGTCGCGGTCGCGCCGCCAGAGGTCACGGACGACCTCGGCGACCTTGTTCACGTCGCCCGAGGCGAGCTTCTCGCCGTTGGCCTTGTAGCGCCGCGACCAGTTGGTCGGCTCCTCGGTGTGCGGGGCGCGAAGCACCTCGAAGACCTTGTCCAGGCCCTCCTGGCCGACGACGTCGCGAACCCCGACAACCTCGGCGTTCTCGGCCGGGACCAGCACGGTCAGATCGCCCTGGGCCACCTTCAGCCGGAGGTAGGTCTTCTTGACGCCCTTGAGAAGTCGCTCTTCGATCGCTTCGATCAATGCGGCGCCGTGGTGCGGGTAGACGACGGTCTCGCCGACCTTGAATGTCATGTTGTGAAGACCCCTTTGTAAGTGCTGCGCTAATACCAGGGTAACACGCAGCACAGTGCCTCGAGCCGCGGCGAGTCGATTTGCCAACGCCCTGGCACCCGCTTATAAGCCAACGTCTATCGGGGGTATCGGGCCGGACGGCGACCGAGCGCGCGCGCTCGCTAGGCTGTCTTCGATCGCGCACGGACACTCGTTCGGACGCGGTCCGCACTGCCCATCGCGCCGCGCAGCGCCCGCTGTCCGCAAGGAGTCTTTCGTGTCGACGAAGCGCACTCTCGGCGTCGGTCTCGCAGTAGCGGCCGCGCTGCTGACGGCAGCCTGCGCCGCCGGGCAGCACGCCGCCACTGCCGACGAACGGCCGACGTTCAACGGTGTCAACGGCGATGTCGGTCCGATCCACATCCGCGGCATGGTGATCGACGCGCCGCTCGGACCGTCCTACAGCGCCGGCGAGGACGCCCAGGTGAAGTTGGTCCTCGTCAACGTCGGCAACAAGCCCGATCGGTTCGATTCGATCTCCTCGCCGGCGTTCGCCGACTGGGGCGCGGTCAAGACGTCGACGTCCTGCCGGGCGGGCCAGCCCGCCCCGACCGCCACCACGGCGCCGTCCAGCCAGCAGGTCATCCTCCCGGAGGGCTGCCGCGTCTCGTGGGGTACGCCGGAAGCGACCGGCACGCTCAGCATCCTGAGCCTTTCGGCCAAGGTGTTCCCGGGCACCACAATCCCGATCACGTTGCACTTCGCGCAAGCCGGCAGCATCACGCTGCGCGTGCCCGTCGCGCTCAGCGGATCGCCGAACACGTCGCCGATCCCTGAGCCGAGCAGCAGCTCCATCGAGGGCTGACGCCGAGCGCCTGCCGCGCGTTGTCCGCCGCGGGGGCTAGCGTCGCCGGCATGGCCCGGACGTCCAGCGTGTACCGCTGCTCCGGCTGCGGCGCGGAGTCCGGCAAGTGGTACGGCCGGTGCCCGAAGTGCGGCGAGTTCTCCACCGTCCTCGAGCAGGCGCCGGCCGCGGCGACGCCCGGTCTGCGGTCGTCGGCGAAGCCGTCCACCCCGGCCCGGCCGGCTCGGCGGGTGAGCGACGTCCTGCGCGGGAAGCCGGCCGAGCGGATGCGTACCGGGATCGGCGAGTTCGACCGCGTGCTCGGCGGCGGGCTGGTCGCCGGCCAGGTGTGCCTGTGCAGCGGCCCGCCCGGGTCCGGCAAGAGCACGCTGCTGCTCTCGGTCGCCGACTCCGTCGCCCGGCGCACCGGCCGCCCGGTGCTGTATGTGTCCGGCGAGGAATCAGTGGAGCAGATCGGCGTACGGGCGCACCGGATCGGCGCCCAGAGCCCGGACCTGCTGCTCGCCGACGACACCGAACTCGGCGCGGTGCTCGGCCACATCCAGTCCCACGCACCCGCGGTCGCCCTGGTGATCATCGACTCGGTGCAGACCATCGCGTCCGCCGACATCGAGGGCCGCGCCGGCGGCGTCACGCAGACGATGGAAGTCGCGCAGGTACTGACCAGGGTCGCCAAGTCGAGCGGCGTCCCGATGATCCTGGTCGGCCAGGTCACCAAGGACTCCACGGTCGCCGGCCCACGCGCCCTCGAGCACATCGTCGACACGACCCTGAGCCTCGACGGCGACAAGCACACCGCGTTGCGGCTCTTGCGCACGGTGAAGAACCGGTTCGGCTCGCTCGAGGTGGCGGCGTTCGAACAGACCGACTCAGGCATGTGCGAGGTCCTCGACCCGAGCAGCCTGTTCCGCGAGCAACGCGACGTCCCGGTGCCCGGCACCTGCATCGCGGTCACCATCGAGGGCCAGCGCGCGCTGACCGCCGAGATCCAGGCGCTCGTCACGGCGTCGAACGGCCCCAACCCGCGCCGTGCGGTGTCCGGGCTCGACTCGGCCCGCTCGGCGATGCTGATCGCGGTCAGCGAGCGGGCGGCGAACCTCAAGCTCGCCGACAAGGAGGTCTTCCTCGCCACCGTCGCCGGCATGCGGGTTTCCGACCCGAGCACCGACCTCGCGGTGTGCCTGGCGGTCATCAGCGCCGCGTACAACCAGCCCGTCCCGCTCGACCTCGTCGCGATCGGCGAGGTCGCCCTGTCCGGCGACGTCCGGCCCGTCCCGATGCTGGCCGAACGCATCGCCGAGGCGGTCCGGCTGGGCTTCCAACGCCTGCTCGTCCCACCGGGCACCCGCGCGCGGCTGGCCGGCCGGTTGCCCGCCTGCACCCTCGTCGAGGTGCCCAATCTCGACACGGCCATCGGCGCGGTGCGCCGGGCCGGCCTCACCTCGGTGCATTGAGTCGAAAGCAATAACCGGCGCAATCGTTCGGGAGTTACATAGACTTCAGGCGCGTTCACCCCCGAGGAGGGAGGCTGCGTGGCCAGCACCGATCACGACGAGACACTGCGCAGCGTGCTCGCGCGCGTCGCACCGGGTACCCAGCTGCGTGAGGGTCTCGAACGCATTTTGCGCGGGAACACCGGCGGGCTGATCGTCGTCGGCTTCGACCGGACGGTCGAATCGCTGTGCACCGGCGGCTTCCCGCTGGACGTCGAGTTCTCGGCCACCCGGCTGCGCGAGCTGTGCAAGATGGACGGCGCTGTCGTGCTCGACACCGACGGGCTGCGCATCACCCGCGCCGCCACGCACCTCATGCCCGACCCGACGATCCCGACCGAGGAATCCGGCACCCGGCACCGCACCGCCCAGCGGGTGGCGCAACAGACCGGCTACCCGGTCATCTCGGTGTCCCAGTCGATGCGCATCGTCAGCCTGTACATCGGCGACGGCCGCTACGTGCTGGAAAGCGTCGGCGAGCTGTTGTCCCGGGCCAACCAGGCGATCGCCACCCTCGAGCGGTACAAGGCGCGGCTGGACGAGGTGTCGCAGGCGCTGTCCGCGCTCGAGATAGAGGACCTCGTCACCGTCCGCGACGCCGCGGTCGTCTCGCAGCGCCTGCAGATGGTGCGGCGTATCGCCGACGAGGTCACCGGCCACGTCGTCGAGCTCGGCACCGACGGCCGGCTGCTCGCCCTCCAGCTCGAGGAGCTGATGGCCGGGGTGGACGCCGACCGCGAACTGATCGCCCGCGACTACATGCCCGCCGGGCGCAAGGCGCGCACCGCCGAGGCAGTGCTGCGCGACATGGCCGAGCTGTCCGCCCTCGATCTGCTCGACCTGACCCAGGTCGCGAGGGCGATGGGGCTGCCGAGCACGCCGGAGAGTCAGGAGAGCGCGGTGAGCCCGCGCGGTTACCGGCTGCTGGCCCGGGTGCCGCGCATCCCGCCGGCCATCCTGGACCGGGTGGTCGAGCACTTCGGTGGACTGCAGAAGCTGCTCGCGGCATCGGTCGAGGACCTGCAGGTGGTCGAGGGCGTCGGCGAGACGCGGGCGCGGGCCGTGCGCGAAGGCATCTCCCGCCTCGCCGAGGTATCCATCATCGACCGCTTCAACTGAGTTCCCCCGGATTGACCGGAGACGCCGCGGACATGTGCGGGCCCGGGCGGAGGCGCGTCAGCTCATCGTGAACTGGGCGGCCTTGCCGGTCTTGCCGGAGAGCAGCGCGTACAGCGTGTACGTGCCGGCACCGACCCGTTGCCGGGTTCCGGCGCATTCGGGCTGCGAGCTGAGCCCGGACCAGGTGATGGCCACCCGCACCGCGGTGTCGACCTCGAGCGTGCGCAGGTTCGTCCCGGGTTGGATCAGGCAGTCGT
>JAVHVB010000500.1:0-7358 GCA_032160775.1 Pseudonocardiales bacterium
GGCAACGTCGAGGCGAACTGGTGGACCTCGTCATCACACAGCACCTACCTCGGCGCGACGGTCGCCTCGAAGTTCCCCGGCAGCGACTACGCGCTCGTGCAGTACACCGCCGGCTACACGAACTACCCCGGCACGGTCGGCAGCCAGGACATCACCCACGCGGCCAGCGCCTACGTCGGCGAGCGCGTCACCAGACGGGGCAGCACGACCGGCATCCACACCGGCACCGTCACCGCGCTGAACGCCACCGTGCACTACGCCGAGGGCACCGTCCGCGGGCTGATCCAGACGACGGTGTGCGCCGAGGGTGGCGACAGCGGCGGATCGCTCTACGACGGCACGGCGGCGGTGGGGCTGACCTCGGGCGGCAGCGGCAACTGCACCAGCGGCGGCACCACGTTCTTCCAGCCCGTCACGTCAGCGCTGTCGGCCTACGGCGTGTCGGTCTACTGAGCCGGTGGCCGCGGCTACCCGGCGGAAGCGGGCCGGAACGTCTCGGCGGCCAACATGCGGTGGTAGTTGTCCGGCCCCAGCGCCGCGAGCAGCGGCGCGACCTGGCTCTCCTGACAGAGCATGGCGTCGTACTTCAGGTCGAGCAGTTCGCCCTCGAGTGTGACGTTGATGGACAGCTCCGACGCGTCGAACATGGGCGCCTCCCGGTCGTCCATCAACACGTCGGCGGGCGAGATGAACTGGCTCATGAAGGCGAACCACTCCGGCGTCGTCGCGTTCCAATGCACGGCCGCCCCGGTGCCGGCCACCGCCTCGGTCGCCCAGCGGGACACCGCGATGTGGTCGGGATGCCACGTCGAGCCGTCCGGGCCGAAGGTCAGCACGGTGTCCGGCTGCACCTCCTCGGCGATGGCCCGGATGCGCGCGATCGCCGCGGCGTCGTCGACGTCGGCACAGCCGCCGTCCGGGTAGTCGAGCCAGTGGTGCTCGGTGATCCCGAGGGTGGTCAGACACGCGTCGAGTTCGCGCGTGCGTATCTCGGCGAGTGGCGGCCCGGGTGGCCAGTGCAGCTCGTCGGACGAGCCGAGCTCGCCGCGCGTCGCGGTGATGCAGACGACCCGGTTGCCGCGGCGCACCGCGTCGGCCATCAGCCCGGCGCAGCAGTAGCTCTCGTCGTCCGGATGTGCCCAGACGGACAGGATCGTTCCGAGATCCGGCAGCGGGTTGCTCACGCCGGACAGTCTGGCACTCAGCCGCGGTCCAGTCCGTCGGCCAGTGCTAACAGAGCGGTGACCTCTTCGTCGGCCGTCTGTCCGAAATCGAGGTAGAACTGACCGACCGCGCCGAACTCCGCGGGCGCATGGAGCAACACGACTCGATCCGCCGCTCCCGCCAGTGCACCCGGTGCAGCTTCGGGCCCGACGGGCGCGGCGAGCACGACCGAGCGGGCACCGCGCGCCCGCAGGACCTCGCAGGCGGCGCGGGCGGTCGCGCCGGTCGCCACGCCGTCGTCGACGATCACCACATCCCGCCCGTCCACCGACACGGCCGGGCGGCCAGCCCGCAGCGCCAGCGTGCGCCGCTCAACCTCGGCGCGTTCCCGGGCCTCGACCGCGGCGAGATCGGCCGCGTCGACCCGGGCCCTGCGCAGGACCGCCTCGTTGAGCACCCGGACGCCCTCGCCGACCGCGCCCATGGCCAGCTCCGGTTGGGCGGGCAGGCCGAGCTTGCGGACCACGACGACATCGAGGGCGAGGCCGAGCACGCGGGCCACCTCGTAGGCGACCGGTACGCCGCCGCGCGGCAGGCCGAGCACCACCGTGCCCGGCGCGAGTTCGGTGCGCAGCCGCTCGGCCAGCCGCCGGCCGGCGTCGGCCCGATCGGTGAACCGCACGAACCGATCGTCGCAGAATCCGGGGGCGCGGGACCTACGTCCCGCGGGATGCGGACCAGATTACGGTCCTTCGGCACTGCAGAGCGGGCGCGGACTACGACAACCTGACGGAGTGACCGACAGCCGGCCCCGTCGCCTGGTGCGATTGGCCGCGCGCCGCCGCAACACCGGGCGGCCCACGTTCAACGGCTGGGTCCGCGTGGAGTCGAGCGGGTGGTACATCCAGGTGTCCGATTTCCTGGACGAGCCGGACGCCGCGGAGCTGCTCGGCGAGGACGCCGTGTGGTACTTCGCGGTCGCCGACTGGTGGCGGCGCCGACCGGCCATGTGGCTGCGCACCGAGCGGCGCGCGTGGCTCGCCGAGGAGTGGGCGCTGGCCACCCGCGCCGCCGCCCTCGTCCAGGAGACGACACACCTGCGCACCTTGCGTCCGCTGCCGGACGCGGCCGGCTGATGGGCGCCGAGCAGACCCCGGCGCCACCCGCCCGGCGGATCGTCGCGCCCGAGCGCAGCCCGGAGTTCGCCGGGCAGCACGGCTGGCTGCACATGACCTCCAGCGGCTGGTACCTGCACGTCGACGACGTGCGCGCTGAACCAGGACTCAGCGCGCTCGTCAGCGCGGACGCGGTCTGGTACCTCGCCTACCAGGACTGGGCGAGGCGCCGGCCGCGGCGGTGGCAAGCCGCCGCGTGGCGGGCGTGGCGCAAGGAGGAGGCGGCGCTGGCCGCCGAGCAGAGCGGGCTGGTCCGGGCGGCCTTCGCCCGGCCCAGCCTGCGCGAACAACCCTCGCCCTGACCCCGCCCGACTTGGCGAGTGCGGCGCCGGTCCGCAACGATTCGGCCATGGCAGCATCCAAGGTCGTCCTCATCACCGGTTGTTCGACTGGCATCGGCGCCGCTACCGCCGACCACCTCGCGCAGCACGGCTACACCGTCTACGCGACCGCCCGCCGGCCGGACACGCTTGCACCGCTCGTCGCCAAGGGCTGTCGGGCGCTGGCCCTCGACGTCAACGACGAGGAGTCGATGCACGCCGCGGTGGCCCAGGTCGAGGCCGAGCACGGCGCGATCGACGCGCTGGTGAACAACGCCGGCTACTCGCAGTCCGGCGCGCTGGAGTCGATTCCGCTGGACAACATCCGCCGCCAGTTCGAGACGAACGTGTTCGGGCTGATCCGGATGTGCCAGCTCGTGCTGCCCGGCATGCGATCGGCCGGGACGGGCCGGATCGTGAACATCGGATCGATGGGCGGCAAGCTCACCTTCCCCGGCGGCGGCGTCTATCACGCCACCAAGTACTCGGTGGAGGCGCTTTCCGACGCACTGCGCTTCGAGGTACAGGGCTTCGGCGTACAGGTCGTGCTGATCGAGCCCGGCCTCATCGTCACCGACTTCGCCAAGACCGCGGTCGACTCGGTGGGCGCGGCCGACGCCGACGGGCCGTATGCGGCGTTCAACAAGGCCGTCGGGGAACGCACCGAGGGCACCTACAAGGGCCCGCTCGCGAAGCTCGGCGGCGGCCCGGAGGACGTCGCGAAGGTGATCCGCCGCGCCCTCGAGGCCCGTCGACCCAAGCCCCGGTACACCGTCACGCCCTCGGCATCGCTGGCCATCGCGCAGCGCCGGATGGTCTCCGACCGGTTGTGGGACCGCGCCATGCGAAGCCAGTTCCCCGTCCCTCGGCCCTAGCCGACCACCCTCGAGAATCTCCCCGAGAGGCTTGACAGTCGGCTCGTGGTACGTATACAACTGATCTGTTGATAAAGAGATTGGTTGAACACATGGGCGAGGCCGCCGCTGACCAGCTCGACCGGGCGTTCAGCGCGCTGGGCGACCCAGTGCGGCGGCAGCTGGTCGCGCGGCTCTCCCGCGGGCCGGCGACCGTGAACGAACTGGCCGAGCCGTTCCCGATCACGTTGCAGGCGATCTCGCGGCACCTGCAGGTGCTGGAGGCGGCCGGGCTGATAACCCGCAGCCGCAACGGCCAGCAACGGCCATGCCACCTCGACGCCGCAGCGCTCGAGCGACTCACCGGCTGGATCGACACGTACCGGCTGGAAGCCGAGCGGCGTTACCGCCGGCTCGACGCCGTCCTGGAATCGATGAAGGAGAACCCATGAACACGACGGACAACCCCACGACGATCACGACCGAACCCGGAACCCCGTTCCTCGAGATTGTCCGTGAGTTCGACGCGGCGCCCGCTCTCGTGTTCCGCGCGCACGTCGAGCCCGACCTCGTCGCCCAGTGGCTCGGTCCGCGCAACCGAGGTACCCGGATCGAAGAGTTCGATGCCCGGTCCGGCGGCCGGTACCGCTACGTCAACACTGGCAGGGACGGCGACTCGTTCGAGGCGCACTTCCGCGGCGTATTCCACACTGTCGAGCCGAACGAACTGATCATCCAGACCTTCGAGTGGGAGGGTGCGCCGAACGAGGTCGCGCTCGAGACACACCGCTTCGAGGATCTCGGCAACGGCCGCACCAGGTTGACGAGCCACTCGGTCTTCCCGTCCGTCCAAGCACTCGAAGGCGCGCTGGCGAACGGCATGTCCTACGGCATCAACGATTCGATGGACCGCCTCGCCGAGCTGCTGCCGACGCTCTGACCGACCCTTCCGGTCAGTCGACGACCTGGACGCGGATCGAGCCGAGCCGGTCGAACTCGGCGAGGTACTCCTCGCCCGGCCGCATCGGCAACGCCGCGTGCAGCGCGCCGGTCATCACCAGGTGGCCCGGTTCGAGCGCAATACCGTCGCTCGCGAGCGTGTTCGCCAGCCACGCGACCACCGCGAGCGGGTTGCCGAGGGCGGCCGCGCCGACCCCGGTGTCGACGAGCGCGCCGTTGCGCGAGAGCACCATCCCGATCAGCCGCACGTCGAGATCGGCGAGCGGGACGACCGTCTCGGAGATCGCGACAGCGCCGTTGCTCGCCATGTCCGCAACGGTGTCGGCGAGTTTGATCCGCCAGTTCTCGAAGCGCGAGTCGACGATCTCCATCGCGGCCGCCGCGCTCTCAACCGCGCGCCGGGCGTCGTCGACGGTCGCGCCCGGCCCGCGCAGTTCCGCGCCCATCGTCAGCACGATCTCCGCCTCGATCTTGGGCTGGATGAACCGGCTCACCGACACCTCGTCGCCGTCCCGGTACATCGTCGAGGCGAGCACCGGCCCGTAGTCCGGCTGATCGACGGCGAGCATCGTCTGCATCGGCTTGGACGTCAGGCCGGCCTTGTACCCGATGATCCGGTCCCCGTCGGCGAGGATCAGCTTGATGAGTTCCGACTGCACGGCGTAACCATCGGCCATGCCGAGGGTGGGGTCGTCATCGGTGAACGGCGCGATCGCCGCTCGGTTGCGCCGCGCGTCGTACAGCGCGCGGGCCTTGCCCTCGACGTCCGTGATCGCCACTACTCGGCCTCCCGCTCTGTGGTAGAACACGTTACAGTTTTGACGACGGTATCCACCAGGAGATGGTGATGACGGGCAAAGTACTAGCAGCAATCATCGGACCGGGAAACATCGGCACCGATCTACTCGCCAAGCTGCGGCGCAGTGACGTCATCGAGGTCGGCTACGTCGTCGGCGTCGTCGAGTCCGACGGCATCCAACGCGCTCGCGACATGGGGATCCCGGCCTCCGCCGACGGCCTGGACTGGCTGCTCGCCCAGGATCGCCTGCCGCAGCTCGTATTCGACGCGACGTCGGCGAAGGCGCACCGCGCCGCCGCCCCGCGCCTGCTGGAGGCGGGCATCGTGGCCATCGACCTCACGCCGGCCGCAATGGGCCCGATGGTCTGCCCGCCGGTGAACTTCGGCGAACACATCCACGCCGACAACGTGAACATGATCAGCTGTGGCGCGCAGGCAACGGTCCCGATCGTGCACGCGGTGTCGTCGGTCGTCGACGTCCCGTATGCCGAGATCGTCGCCTCCGTCGCGTCGAAGTCGGCCGGACCCGGCACCCGCGCGAACATCGACGAGTTCACGCACACCACCTCGCGCGCGGTGCGCGAACTCGGCGGCACGCCGAAGGGCAAGGCGATCATCATCCTCAACCCCGTCGAGCCGCCGATGATCATGCGCGACACCGTCTACTGCGCGATCCCCGAAGGGGCGGACGAGGATGCGATCACCGACTCGATCGAGCGGCGCGTCAAGGAGGTGCAGCAGTACGTACCGGGCTACACGCTGCGCAACGCGCCGCAGTACGACCCGCCGCGCGAGTCGTGGGACGGCCATGGGCGCGTCGCGGTGTTCCTCGAGGTGCGCGGCGCCGGCGACTACCTGCCCGAGTACGCGGGCAACCTCGACATCATGACCGCGGCCGCTGCCCGGGTCGGCGAACTGGTGGCCACCGAGCGGCTGGGGGCGAGCGTCTGATGCCCGGTACGGAACGTCTCGTGCGGATCACCGACACGACGCTGCGCGACGGCAGCCACGCGATGTCGCACCAGTTCACCGAGGCACAGGTGCGGGCGACCGCCGCCGCGCTCGACAACGCCGGCGTCGAGGTCATCGAGGTCAGTCACGGCGACGGCATCGGCGGGTCGTCGTTCAACTACGGCTTCTCCAAGGTGTCGGACATCGTGCTCGTCCGCGCCGCCGCGGAAGAAGCGAAGAAGGCGAAGATCGCGATCCTGCTGGTGCCTGGGATCGGCACCATGGAGGACCTGCGCAACGCGCACGAGGCCGGCGCCTCGGTCGCCCGCATCGCGACCCACTGCACCGAGGCCGACGTGTCGGCGCAGCACTTCGGACTCGCCCGCTCGCTCGGCATGGAGACCGTCGGCTTCCTGATGATGTCCCACCGCACCTCTCCGGAGGAGCTGGCCAGGCAGGCGCGGTTCATGGTCGACGCCGGGGCCGACTGCGTCTACGCGGTCGACTCGGCGGGCGCGCTGGTGATGGACGAGGCCAAGCAGCGCATCGCGGCGCTGCACGAGGAGATCGGTCAGGAGGCCCAGGTCGGCTTCCACGGCCACCAGAACCTCTCGCTCGGCGTCGCGAACTCGGTGCTCGCGTTCCAGACCGGCGCCCGGCAGATCGACGGGTCGCTGTGCGCGCTCGGCGCCGGCGCCGGCAACTCCCCCACCGAGGTGCTCGCCGCGACCTTCGACCACATCGGGGTCGAGACCGGCGTGGACGTCGGCGGCGTGCTCGACGCGGCGGAGGAGGTCGTCCGGCCGTATCTGCCGCGCTGGCCCAAGGCCGACCGCACCGCCATCGTGCAGGGCTGGGCGGGCGTGTACTCCTCGTTCCTGCTGCACGCGGAGCACGCGGCCGAGCGGTACAACGTCCCGGCACACGAGATCCTCCAGCGCGCGGGCGAGAAGGGCTACGTCGGCGGGCAGGAGGACATGCTCATCGACATCGCCCTCCAGCTCGCGCAGGAACGGGATCTCGCCGCAACCGGCGCCCGCTGAAAGCTCACCCGTCGGCGAGTTGCCCCGCCCAGGAAACGTCACGTGCCGTAAGGCGGACAACTCGGCAGCTTTGGCGGGAGAATGGCCGATGT
>JAVHVB010000501.1:0-2832 GCA_032160775.1 Pseudonocardiales bacterium
CCGTCCAACGAGGACCGCACGCTGGTGGACCACGGTTTCGCCGGCTGCCCCGGCCGCAACGCTGTGCCCGACCCCCCGCGCAGCGCGTACACGAACGGCGTCGTGACACCGCACGCCGCGTTCCTCGCACTGCGCTTCCGGCCGGCGGCGACAACGCGGGATCTCGCGCGCTTGCAGGCGATTCCGGGGATGTACGGGAAATGGGGGTTCCGGGACTCGGTGAACATGACGACGCGGCACCCCTCCGACGGCTACCTGTCCCTCGACCAGGGGATGATCATGGCCGCGCTGGGCAACGCACTCGGGGACGACGTGATGCGCGCCGACTTCGCGACTGATGATGTGTCCCGGGCGATTCGGCCCGTCCTCGGGGTCGAGGAGTACAACACCAGTCCGCGGGGGTGCACGATCACGGGCACGCCCGGCCCGGACGTCCTCGTCGGTACCGGCGGCAACGACGTCATCTGCGGCCTGGGCGGGAACGACCGGATCTACGGCGGCGGGGGCAACGACGTGATCTACGGCGACGGCGGCAATGACTACCTGGTCGGCAGTTTCGGCAACGACTACCTGTACGGGGACACCGGCGCCGACACTCTCAACGGCGGCAGCGGGGCCGACGTCCTGGCCGGCGGCCCGGGTGCGGACCGGCTGGTCGGGGCGCCGGGCGCCGACCACCTCGACGGTCAGGGCGGCGGCGACCGGTGCTTCGGCGATGCCGCGGACGACCGGCCCGCCGACTGCTGACCCGCTGACGCGCTACGTCGGGCCGGCGTCTACAGCGACGACGGGCTGATCTTCGCTCGGAGGACGGCATCTCCATCGCGCCGGAACGGGGGTGACGAAGCGGTTCGTGTAGCAGGTCGCGGCAGCCTGCTAGCGGGTCATCTGAGGATGAACAGGGCGATGGCGAGGAAGTGCAGGGTGGCCGCCGCGCAGACGTAGGCGTGGAAGACCTCGTGGTAGCCGAACACCCTCGGGTTCGGGTCAGGGCTTCGGCGGTGGTAGGAGATGGCGCCGATGGTGTAGAGCAGGCCGCCGCCGATGATCAGCACCGCGGGCGCGACGCCGTCGTGCGCCCAAATGGGTGGGAGCGCCAGGCAGGCCATCCAGCCCAGGAGTAGGAAGGTGGCGCCGACCAGCTTCTCAGGTGCGTGCATCCACGCCAGGTGGACGGTCGTGGCCGTGAGGGTGAGCGTCCACAGGACGATCAGGCAGGTCAGGCCGTAGCCGCCGGGCGCGGCCACGAGAAACGCTGGAGTCGCGGTTCCGGCGATGAGGAAGAAGATCATGGTGTGGTCGAGTCGCTGCAGCCGCCGGCTCCAGGTCGATGACCAGTTCCCGCGGTGGTAAAGCGCACTGGTCCCGAACAGGCCCGACACAGTGCTGGCATAGATGGCGGCCGCGGTCAACCGGGCCGGACCATTCGTGCTCACCACCAGCAGCGGCCCGGTCACCAACGACATCGCGAACCACAGCAGGTGCATCCAGCCGCGCCACAGGGGTTTGGCGTAAGACATCTCGCGACGGCCGTCATACAACAGACCCGGGCTCAGGCTCGTCACGGACAGTCTCACCGGGGCCGGTTCGGCCTTCTCGACGGTCACCGCATCATCGTCTCCGATATGCCCTGTGGAGTCTGATCGACCGTTCCTGCGGCACAGTCGCCTCTCAACCTGTGACGGGCTTCGCGATTGTGTCCGCGAGACCGAGTCGTGGCCGGCCGCCGCGGCGAACCCGCCCAGCTGGCTTCCAGATCCCGAATGTCGCAGCTGCCGCCATGCTGCGGCTGTGGCTGCGCCTTTCGGTGGGCTGGCTGAGGGGTTGCGCGCCGTGCAGTTCGACCGGTGTATTTCTGGACATTGTCCATGTACACGAAAGTTACCGCAGGGATGGCGATGGCGGGCGAGTCCACCAGCGAGACGGCGGCGCGGTTGCACGACGCCGGACTGAAGGCCACGCGCCCCCGGCTCGCGGTGACCGAGGCGTTGCGGTCTATGGGGGGGCACCACACCGCCGACGAGGTGCACGCGCACCTGATCACGCACGGCATCGCGGTCCCCCGGACCAGCATCTACAACTCGCTGGCGGCGTTGGCCGACCTCGGCGTCGTGCTGCGTGCGGATGTCGGGCCGGGTGCGGCGGTCTACGAAGTCGCCGACAGCTGGCACCACCACTTCGTGTGCGGGCGGTGCGGTCGGGTCAGCGACGTGCCTCGTCTGGACGGCGCTAAGCCCTGCCTCACCCCGGGCGCCGACGTGGGGCAGGCCGACGAGGCGCGGGTCATCTTTCGCGGGACCTGCCGGCAATGCCTCCGCCGACGTCGCTCCGGCCAACCCTGACCAACCACGATCGGCACCAGCAGCTCTGCTGCCGGACGATGAAGGAGATCCACACGATGAGCGCCGAAACCTACGGCACCGACAGCCATCACGACGGCGGCGCCGGCAAGGACCGGCGCACCATCGCACGCTTCCGCAACGCGCTCGACGCGGAACGACAGAGCGCGGCCCTTTACCGGGGACTCGCTGCGGGTGCCAGCGGGGAGCGGCAGCAGATCTTCTTGGAGCTGGCCTCGGTGGAGGAGCGGCATGCCGCGCACTGGGCGGACAAGCTCGTCGGCCACGGCGAGCGGGTTCCAGAACCTCGCCGAACCGGAATGCGCACCCGGCTGCTGTCATGGGTGGCCCGCCGGTTCTCTGTCGACGCGGTGTTGCCATTTGTGGAGCGTGCGGAGCACGCCGACGCTGGGCTGTACGCCGACGACCCAGACGCCACGTCGGGCATGGCGGTCGACGAACGCTCGCATGCCCGCGTGCTCACCCGAGTACG
>JAVHVB010000502.1:0-6401 GCA_032160775.1 Pseudonocardiales bacterium
CCCTCGCGGCGTTGCTCTACATCCAGCCGGGCCAGGGCGAATCCGTCGGTCGTGGCCGCCACAGCGTCGAGCCGCTCGCGGGCGGGTGCGTCGGCGGCTGCATCGGTGACGAGCAGGCAGAGTCCGGGATGACTGCCTCGACCCACCCGGCCGCGCAGCTGGTGCAACTGGGAGACCCCGAACCGGTCCGCGTCGAGCACCGCCATCACCGTCGCGTTCGCGACGTCGACGCCGACCTCGATCACAGTCGTGGCGACGAGGACGTCGATCTTGCCGGCCGCGAAGTCCAGCATCGTGCGGTCCTTCTCGTCCGGCGTCAGGCGACCGTGCAGTGCCGCGAGCCGCATCCCGGCCAGCGGCCCGGCAGCGAGCATCGGCAGCACGTCGGTGACCGCCAGCGGCGGGCGACGCGGTTTCGTGTCCGGGTCGTCGCCGGCGAAGTCCGGGAACTCGCCCTCCAGGTCGCCGGTGTCCTCGCCGATCCGGGGGCAGACGACGTACGCCTGACGGCCCGCCCGGGCCTCCTCGCGGATCCGCTGCCAGGCCCGGTCGAGCCACGCCGGTTTCTCCAGCGCCGGCACCACGCTGGTGGTGATCGGCGCGCGGCCGGCGGGCAGCTCGGCCAGCGTGGAGGTCTCGAGGTCGCCGAACACGGTCATCGCGACCGTCCGCGGGATCGGCGTCGCGGTCATGACGAGCACGTGCGGCGGGGTCGTCGCTTTGCCGCGCAGGGCATCGCGCTGCTCGACCCCGAAACGGTGCTGTTCGTCGACGACCACGAGTCCCAGGTCGGCGAAGCCGACGTGCTGCTGGATCAGCGCGTGCGTGCCGACCACGATTCCGGCGGCGCCGCCGGCAGCGTCGAGCAGCGCGGCCTTGCGCGCCGCGGCCGGTAGCGAGCCGGTGAGCAGGGCGACCCGGGTGGCGGTCTCGGCGCCGCCCAGTTGGCCGCCGCGGGCGAGCGGGCCGAGCAGCGTGTCGATGGTCCGTGCGTGCTGGCCGGCGAGCACCTCGGTGGGGGCGAGCAGCGCCGCCTGCCCGCCGGCATCGACCGTCTGCAGCATGGCGCGCAGCGCGACCACGGTCTTGCCCGAGCCGACCTCGCCCTGGAGCAGCCGGTGCATCGGGTGTGGGCGGCCGAGCTCGTCGGCGACCAGGTCGCCGATCTCGCGCTGACCGGCAGTGAGCTCGAACGGCAGGGCGGCGTCGAACGCCTCGAGCAGCCCGCCCGGCTTGGCCGGCCGGGGCACGGCCGGATGGTTCGCCGCCTCGTGCCGCCGCTGGGCGAGGGCGAGCTGCAGGCCGAGCGCTTCGTCCCAGGCCAGCCGTTTCCGTGCCGCGTCCCACTGCACGCGATCGTCGGGCTCGTGCCTCGCCCGCAGCGCATCGTCGAGGGTGAGCAGTCCGCGCCGCGCCCTGACCTCGGCGCTGAGCGGTTCGGGGATCGGGTCGAGCATGCGCAGCGCCTGCCGCACCGCGTCGGCGATCGTCCACGTGCGGACTGCCTTCGTGGCCGGATACACCGGAATGAGCCGGCCGACGTAGAACTCGTCGGCCGCCGCGCCGTCGTCGAGGTCGCCCTGAAGCACTTGATAGTCGGGGTGGACCAGCTGACGGGTGTAATTGAAGAGGCCGACCTTCCCCGCGAACAGGCCGCGCGTGCCGGGCTGCAAGGTCCGCCCGTGCCACCCGACGGCCCGGCGGCCGAAGAAGACGAGGTGCAGGCGATCGGTCGCGTCGCCGATGATCACTTCGAGCCGCTGATTGCCGGGCGGGCCCTTGACGGCCGTCGACACGACGTCGGCGACGACCGTCGCCTCCTCGTCGATGCGCAGCGAGGCGAGATCGGTGAGTTCGCCGCGCTCGACCAGTCGACGCGGGTAGTGGGTCAGCAGATCCCGGACGGTCTGCATGTCGAAGGCGCGCTCGAGCGCCTTCGCCGTCTTGCCGCCGACGACGTCGCCGAGCCTCGAGTCGAGCGTGGCCACTACTCGACCCCGATGATCACCGGATGGTCGGTGCGCCCGCCCTGGTACACGGCGACGTCGGTGAGCGGCGCCCGGCTGCGCACGTGTGCCTCGATGATCGCGCCGGTCCGCGCCGGGGCGTCCTCGCCGACCAGCACGGTGATGAGTTCGGCGCCCACGCCCAACAGCCGGTCGACGACGTTGAACGCGACGGCGAGAAGCCCCTGGCCGATCGCCACCACCTCACCGTCGATCAGCCCGAGGACGTCGCCCGGCGCGCAGACGCCCACTGCCGTCAGCGCCTCGTCGACGGCGAGGGTGACCTCCGCGTGCCGGGTCGCCGCAGCCGCTTCGGCCATCGCCACGACGTCGTCGTCGAACCGGCGGGCAGCGTCGTGCACGGCAATGGCCGCCAGGCACTGCACCGGTGACTTGATCGGGACGACCGCCACCCGGTTGCCGCCGTCGCGAAGGCGCGCGGCCGCGGCCTCGGCCACCCGCACTGCGCGTGGAGCGTCGGCCAGCAGGATCAGTTCGGAAGTGCCCGAGGCGTGCAGCGCGGAGACCAGTTCGTCGAGTTCGGGCGCACTGCCGTCGGCTGCCTGGGCGACCCGCGCGCCCTCGGCCTCGAACAGGTGGGTGAACCCGCGCCCCGGGGCGACCGCGACGATCGCGGCGGCGCCGTGGGGATCACGATCGGAACCGACCTGGTCGGCGAACCGGACGACCGAGATCTGCCGCGGCCGGCCCGCGTCCACGCCCGCCTCGATCGCAGCGCCGACGTCGTCGACGTGGACGTGGACGTTCCACACTCCGTCGGCGACAGCCACCACGGCCACCGAGTCGCCGAGCGCAGCGAGGGTGTCGCGCAGCGTTGCGACCTGCGGCCCCGGCGCGTCGAGCAGGTACTGGACCTCGAAGCCGAAACTGCCCGCTCCGTGTCCGGGGTGCGCTTCGGCGTGCGCCGAGTACTGCGGCGGGCGGACTGGCGCGAGTTGCATCCGCTCACCGGTGACGGTGCGGGCGAGGGCGTCGAGCAGCACGACCAGGCCGCGTCCGCCGGCATCGACGACCCCGGCCCGGGCGAGGTCGGCCAGCTGGCTCGGCGTGCGCTGCAGCGCGGCGTCGGCCGCGGTGAGGGCGTTGACGACGATCTCGCCGAGCGTCGCGCCGCGCGCGGCGTCCGCGGCAGCGCGGGCGACGGTGAGGATCGTCCCTTCGACCGGGACGACGACCGCGGTGCGGGCCAGGTCAGCGCCGCGGTCGAGCCCCGCCGGCACCGCGATCACGTCGAGGTCGCGGTGGGTCGAGTCGGCGAACCCGCGCAGGATCTGCGACACGATGAACCCGGAGTTGCCCAGCGCGCCCTCGGCGGCTCCGGCGGCCAGCGCGCCGAGTGCACCCGCGGCGCTGTCCGCCGCGCTGGCGCGCAGCGCCGCGTCGGCGGCCCGCATCGTCGTGACCAGGTTGCTGCCGGTGTCCGAGTCCGGCACCGGATAGACGTTCAGCGCGTCGATCTCCTGCCGGTGCGCGTCGAGCAGGTCGACGGCAGTGCTGCTCCAGCGACGGACGGCGTCGGCGTCGAGCGCGTCGAGCACTGCTCCCCCTCTCGCACCCCGTCCGGCCAGCGCAGGATACTTGCCGGGCCGGACCGGATGAGGTCGGTTTGGCCGCGGCGAAGCGCAGACGATAGACTGCTCCGGTTGTCCGGACTTCGGTTCTGCGCCTTCGGGCGGAAGCCCCGAGGTGGAGCGGACACCTTCGATCTCGTCCAGCTGCAAGGAGTTTCCAGTGGCCAGCGTCTGCGATGTCTGCGGCAAGGGGCCCGGCTTCGGCATGTCGGTTTCACACTCGCACCGCCGCACGCACCGCCGGTGGAACCCGAACATCCAGTCCGTCCGGGCGATCGTCGCGCCCGGCACCCGGCGCCGGATCAACGTGTGCACCTCGTGCATGAAGGCCGGCAAGGTCACCCGCGGCTGAGCCTCCGAGCACCCCTGACAGGCCCGTTTCCGCGTGCGCGGAGCGGGCCTTCGTCATCGCGTGGCGCGTGCTGGCCGCTGACCGTCATGAAAGCGGGCCGGGTACTTTGCCGAAGAACATCGCTGCTCCGTGGCACGCGTAGTGGCCGAACGGGGCGATCGGCGTGTAGCCGGACTGTTCGTAGAGGGCGACGGCCTCCGGCTGCGCCGGGCCGGTATTGAGCACGATTCGGTCGATGCCGGCGGTGGCGGCGGTGCGCTCGAGTTCGGCCAGCATCCGCTTGGCGAGCCCGCGGCGGCGGGCCGCGCCGGACACGTACATGCGCTTGATCTCGGCGCTGCCGTCGGGCAGCCGGCGCCACCCGCCGGTCGCGACCGCGACGCCATCGGCGAACCCGACGAGGAACAGCCCGGCGGGAGGCTGGAACTCGGCGGGATCGACCTCGGCCGCATCCGGGCCGCCATAGCGCACGACGTACTCGGCCTGGACCTCGCCGACCATCCGGGCGACGACCGGGTCGCTGTAGGCGCGTTGCTGGATCTCGAACCGCACGTGTTGCAGCCTACGAACCGGCACTGACGTTTTTCGGGTCGGCGGAGTCAGCGGAAGTGCTCGTGCCCGCCCGCCGGCCAGCGTCGCCCGTCCACCCGCACGCCCTCGCCCTCGAGAACCACGCCGATGATCTGCCAGGGATCGGGCAGCTGGGTACGCGCGGGGAAGGTGGCGGCCAGCGCGTAGTCGTCGCCGCCGGCCAGCACCCAGACGAGCGGATCGACGTTCAGCGCGGCACCCACCTCGCGCAGTTTGGCCGGCACATCCACGGTCTGCGCGCGGATCTCGATCCGCACGCCGCTGGCCTCGGCGATGTGCCCGAGGTCGGCGATCAGGCCGTCGCTGACGTCGGTCATCGACGTGGCGCCCAGTTGCGCGGCGCGCGGGCCCTCGAAATACGGCGGCTCGGGACGCCGGTGCGCAGCGACGACTTGCACCGGTGAGCGGAAGCCCCGGCCGAGCACCGCGAATCCGGCCGCGGCCCAGCCCAGCCGGCCGCACACGGCGACGACGTCCCCGACCGACGCGCCACCGAGCGTCACCGGATCACGCCCTTCCAGATCGCCCAGCGCGGTGAGCGCGATGGTCACCTGGTCGGCGGCGGTGACGTCCCCGCCCACGATCGTGGCGTCGACGTGCGCGCACTCGGCGCGCAGGCCGGTCATCAGCCCGTCGACCCAGTCCAGTTCCAGCGCCGGCGGCGCGGCGAAGCCGATCAGCAGCGCGGTCGGCACGGCGCCCATCGCGGCGATGTCGGCGAATCCGCGGGCGGCCGCCTTGTGGCCGACGTCCTCGGCAGCCGACCAGTCGCGGCGGAAGTGCCGGCCCTCGACGAGCAGGTCCGTGGACACCACCACCCGGCCGTCCGGGGTGGCGACGACCGCGGCGTCGTCACCGGGGCCGACGATGGTGCCCTCCCCCGCCTCCAGCCCGGCAGTGACCCGCGCGATGAGCCCGAACTCGCCGGCGTCGGAAACGGTGATGACCTGCTCCTCACGGTTATGGCGCGATTGCGGACCGGAACGGCCGTTCGGCGCCCTGCGCTACGTTCTACCGGTCCGGGCGACGAGTGACCAGGAGGTTCGCCATGAGCGTCAGCGCGTACATCTTGATCCAGACGGAGGTCGGCAAAGCCGCCTCGGTCGCCGAGCAGATCGGCAGCCTCGCCGGCGTGGCCAGCGCCGAGGACGTGACCGGCCCCTACGACGTCATCGTGCGCGCCGAGGCCGACACCATGGACGAGCTCGGCAAGCTGGTCGTCGCCAACGTCCAGGCCGTCGAGGGGATCACCCGGACGCTGACCTGCCCAGTCGTCCACCTCTGAACCCGACGCCTCCGCGCCCCGGCTACGGGCGGGCCGCGCTGATCGCCACGGCGGTCACCCTCCCGATCGTCGTCCTGCTGGCCTTCGCCCTCAATGCGCTCTCGGGGACGAGCGGCGACCCGGGCGGCGGGCCGACGAGCGGGCCGCTGCCCGCAGTCAGCGCGCCGGCCCCGCCGAACGCCGCGGCCGAAGCCGGGCCGTGCGCGAAGGTCCTCGCCGAGCTTCCAATCCAGCTCGGCCGGCTCCAGCCTCGCGTGGTGCACACCGTCCCGGAGACCCCGTACGTAGTCGCGTGGGGCGATCCGGCCGTCGTCCTCAGCTGCGGAGCCGACCGGCCGAAGGCTCTGCACCGCAATTCCGGGGCGCAGTACTTCGTCAACGGCCCGGCCGGCGGACCCTTCTACGACGTGACGTCGACCGGCGACGCCGATGTGTGGACGACCGTCGACCGCGGCCCGTACATCACGATCACCGTGCCCGGGGCCTATCAGGGCGCCGACGTCGTGCCGCCGCTGTCGCGAGCCATCGCCCGCGCGCTGCCTCCGGTGTGCAGCACGGCCGCCAGCCCGCCCTCC
>JAVHVB010000503.1:0-5623 GCA_032160775.1 Pseudonocardiales bacterium
CGACCGCGGCGCCGTCGATCCGGTGATCAACTACATCGACGAGTTCGCCATCGAGGAGGGCCTGCGGCTCAAGGAGTCCGAGGGCGGCGAGGTCACGGTCCTGACCGTCGGCCCGGAGCGGGCCACCGAGTCCATCCGCAAGGCGCTCTCGATGGGCGCCGACAAGGCGGTCCACGTCCTGGACGACGCGCTGCACGGCTCGGACGCGATCGCCACCGCGAAGGCCATTGCCGCCGCCCTGAAGACGATCGAGTGGGACGTGGCGATCGCGGGTTCCGAGGCCACCGACGCCCGGGGCGCGGTCGTGCCCGCCCTGCTCGCCGAGGTACTCGGCGCCCCGCAGCTCACCCAGGCCCGCAAGGTCAGCGTGGACGGGTCGACGATCACCATCGAGCGGGTCACCGACACCGGCTACGAGAAGGTCGAGGGCTCCACCCCGGCGGTCATCAGCGTCGTCGAGAAGATCAACGACCCGCGCTACCCGTCGTTCAAGGGCATCATGGCCGCGAAGAGCAAGCCGATCGAGGTCAAGTCGCTCAGCGACATCGGCCTCGACGCCGGCGAGGTCGGGCTGTCCAACAGCTGGACCGAGCTCGCGTCCTTCGAGAACGCCCCGCCGCGCCAGGCCGGACAGAAGGTCAAGGACGAGGGCGACGGCGGCGCGAAGATCGCCGACTTCCTGGCCGGCAAGAAGCTGATCTGAGGGGACTGACCGACATGGCAGAGGTACTCGTTTACGTCGACGCCGTCGACGGCAAGGTCAAGAAGGCCACCCTCGAGCTCCTGACCGCGGCCCGCCAGCTCGGTGAGCCCAGCGCGGTCGTGGTCGGCGCTCCGGGCGGGGCCGGGGCGCTGAAGGACCAGCTCGCCGAGTACGGCGCGGCGAAGGTGTACGTCGCCGAGAGCGACGACATCGCCGGCTACTCGGTCGCGCCGAAGGCCGAGGCGCTCGCCGCCGTGGCCGAGCAGGCGTCGCCGGCCGCGGTGCTGCTGTCCTCGTCCGCGGAGAACAAGGAGATCGCGGCGCGGCTCGCGCTCAAGCTCGAGGGCGGCCTGCTCTACGACGCGGTCGGCTTCGACGGTGACGGCAACGTCACCCAGCAGATCTTCGGCGCCTCGGTCACCGTCACCGCGAAGGCCCGGCAGGGCACGCCGGTGATCACCGTGCGGCCCAACTCGTTCGCCCCCGAGCCGGCCTCCGGGGCGGCCGAGGAGGTCGCGGTCTCGGTCACCGTCTCGGACGCCGCGAAGGGCGCCAAGGTCGTCGACTCGGTGGTGGAGGAGAAGGGGTCGCGGCCGCAGCTGTCCGACGCGTCGGTGGTCGTGTCCGGCGGCCGGGGTATCGGCAACGCCGACAACTTCACCGTCATCGAGAAGATCGCCGATTCCCTCGGCGCCGCGGTCGGGGCGTCCCGCGCCGTCGTCGACGCCGGCTGGGTGCCGCACACGATGCAGGTCGGCCAGACCGGTGTCACCGTGTCGCCGCAGCTCTACATCGCGGTGGGCATCTCCGGCGCGATCCAGCACCGCGCCGGCATGCAGACGTCCAAGACGATCGTCGCGATCAACAAGGACCCCGAGGCGCCGATCTTCGAACTCGCCGACTTCGGCGTGGTGGGCGACCTGTTCCAGGTGGCGCCGCAGCTCACCGACGAGATCTCCAAGCGGAAGTCGTAGCGCTCCGCAACTCCGTGACCCCCTCCGAGTTGTCCGCCCCTAGGCACGTGCATGCGTACCTGAGGGCGGACACCTCGGGGCCCCGGACGATCTTCACCCCGCCGCTTCGCGCGACGAGCATCGGCCTGCTGATCGTCATCACCCTCATCGCCTTCGAGGCGATGGCGGTCTCCGCAGCCCTGCCGACGGCGGCCCGGGCGCTGTCCGGGCTCGGCGCGTTCGGCTGGGCGTTCACCGGCTTCCTGGTCGCCAACGTCGTCGGCATGGTGGCGTCCGGCCAGCTCAGCGACAGTCGCGGCCCGCGCACACCGCTGGTCGCCGGCATTGCCTGTTTCGTCGCGGGCCTCGTGTTGTCCGGCACCGCGACCACCATGGCCCAGCTCGTCGCCGGGCGCGTCGTGCAGGGCCTCGGCAGCGGTTTGATCATCGTGGCCATCTACGTCGTGATCGGCCAGGCATACCCGGAGCGATTGCGACCGTCGGTGTTCGCCGCGACGTCGTCCGCGTGGGTCCTGCCGGCCCTCGTCGGCCCGGGAGTGGCCGGTGCGCTGGCCGAGCACGCCAGCTGGCGCTGGGTGTTCCTCGGCCTGGTGCCGTTCGTCGCCCTCGGTGCCGCGCTGCTCGGCCCAGTGCTGCGCTCGCTGCATCCCGCCCATGAGAAGACCAGGCTTGCCGCGCCGAGCCGCCTGCTGCGTGCGCTCGGCGTCGCGGCCGGTATCGCGGCGCTCGAGCAGGCAGGCCAGCACCCGTCTGTGTTGTCCGGGGTGCTGGGACTTGCCGGGCTCGGCTCGCTGGCCTGGGGCATCCGCCCGCTCCTTCCGGTCGGCACCTTGCGCGTGCGGCGCGGCGTCGGCGCGCCGATCGCGCTGCGCGGTCTGCTGGCCGGCGCGTTCTTCGGCATCGAGTCGGTCGTCCCGCTCTCGCTCTCGGTCCAGCACGGCTACAGCCCGACACTGGCGGCTCTGCCGCTGACCTGCGCCGGCTTCAGTTGGACGGCCGGCTCGTGGGTGCAGAGCCGTGCGGATGACGCGGCCGGGCCGTCCGCACGGATCCGGCTGATGCGCACCGGGTTCGTCCTCGTCGCGGCCGCGGGTGTGCTGATGGCACTGGCGGCGATGCCGAACCTGCCCGGCTGGCCGGCGTTCCTGGCGTGGGTGCTGGCCGGACTGGGCGCCGGATTGACCATGTCGAGCGCGAGCGTGCTGATGTTGAAATACACCACCGACGCCGACCGCGGCGCGGACTCCGCCGCGTTGCAACTCTCGGACGCAACCGCGAGCGCCCTGACGACGGGCATCGCGGGGGTGCTTATTGCCGCGGCGGCACGTGGGGCGATCAGCCACACGGCCGGGTTCGTCCTGCTCGATGTGCTGATGTGCGCGATCGCGCTGGTCGGCGCTTTGGTTGCCGGCCGGGCTCGGCCCGCTGAGAACGCGACGTCCGGGTAGGACTGCGACTGGTAGGCACGCCGTAAACTCGGTCGGCGATGCCCTACCTGGACCACGCGGCGACGACACCCATGCTGCCCGAGGCGATCACGGCGGTCACCGAGGCGATGGGTCGGCTGGGCAACCCCTCGTCGCTGCACACCGCCGGCCGCTCCGCCCGGCGTCGCGTCGAAGAGGCGCGGGAGAGCATCGCGGCGTCGCTGGGCGCCCGACCGTCCGAGGTGCTGTTCACCGCCGGCGGCACCGAGTCGGACAACCTCGCCGTCAAGGGCATCTACTGGGCCCGCCGGGCGGCCGAGCCGGGCCGCCGCCGCATCATCGCCAGCGCGATCGAGCACCACGCCGTGCTCGATCCGATCGACTGGCTCGTTGCGCACGAGGGCGCCGAGGTCACCTGGCTGCCCGTCGAGCGCACCGGCGTCGTCGCGCCCGAGGCGTTGCGTGCGGCGATCGAGGCCGACCCCGACTCGGTCGCGCTCGTCAGCGTGATGTGGGCCAACAACGAGGTCGGCACGGTGCAGCCGATCGCCGAACTCGCCGCGATCGCCGCGGAGTTCGGCCTGCCCATGCACAGCGACGCCGTGCAGGCCGTCTGCACGGTGTCGGTCGACTTCGCCGCGTCCGGGCTCGACGCGCTGACCATGACCGGACACAAGCTCGGTGGCCCGCCTGCCGTCGGCGTGCTGCTGCTGCGCCGTGAACTCGCCTGCGTGCCGGTCTTGCACGGCGGCGGGCAGGAGCGAGAGGTGCGTTCGGGCACGCTGGACGTCCCCGGCGTCGTCGGGCTGGCCGTCGCCACCGCGCTCGCCGTCGAGCGGCGCGAGATGGTGGCCGCCCGGATCGGTGCGCTGCGCGACGACCTGGTGCGCGGCGTGCTCGACCGGGTCGACGGGGTGACCGTCAACGGCCACCCGAGCGCCCGGTTGCCCGGCATCGCCAACCTCACGTTCGGCGGGTGCGAAGGCGACGCCCTGCTCATGCTCCTCGACGCCCACGGCATCGAGTGCTCCACCGGGTCGGCGTGCTCGGCCGGGGTGGCCCAGCCCTCGCACGTGCTTACCGCGATGGGGGCGGGCCCGACGGCGGCGCGCGGCACGCTGCGATTCTCGCTCGGCCATACGTCGACCGCTGCCGACGTCACCGCTGTGCTCGACGCGATCGCGCCGGCCGTCGAGCGCGCCCGCCGGGCCGGCATCAGCTCGGTGGCGTGAGAGAAAAGATGAAGATCCTCGCCGCCATGAGCGGGGGAGTGGACTCCGCGGTCGCTGCCGCGCGGGCGGTCGACGCCGGGCACGACGTCACCGGCGTGCATCTCGCGCTGTCCGCCGCACCGGCCACCCTGCGGCACGGCGCCCGCGGGTGCTGCACCGTCGAGGACGCGCACGACGCCCGCCGGGCGGCCGACGTCCTCGGCATCCCCTTCTACATCTGGGACCTCGCCGAGCGCTTCCGCGCCGACGTCATCGACGACTTCGTGGCCGAGTACGCGGCGGGCCGCACCCCGAACCCCTGCCTGCGGTGCAACGAGAAGATCAAGTTCGCCGCGGTCCTGGACCGGGCACGCGCGCTCGGCTTCGACTCGGTGGTCACCGGCCATCACGCTCGGCTGGCCGACGGTCGGCTGCGCCGGTCGGTCGACCCGGCGAAGGACCAGTCCTACGTCCTCGCGGTGTGCACCGCCGACCAGTTGGCGCACGCGATGTTCCCGCTCGGCGACTCGACCAAGGGCCAGGTGCGGGCCGAGGCCGCGCGGCGCGGGCTGGCCGTCGCGGACAAGCCGGACTCGCACGACATCTGCTTCATCGCCGACGGCGACACCCGCGGCTTCCTGGCCCGGTCGATCGGTGCGCACGAGGGCCCGATCGTCGACGCGGCCAGCGGCGCGGTCGTCGGCACGCACGGCGGGTCGTTCGGCTTCACCGTCGGCCAGCGCCGCGGGCTCAACCTCCAGCGCGCCGCGCCCGGCGGGGACCCGCGCTACGTGCTCGCCATCCGGCCGAAGGACAACACCGTCGTCGTCGGACCGCGCGAGTTGCTCACCGCCGACCTGGTGCGCGCCGATCGGGTCGTGTGGACGCGCCGCACGGCACCCGCCGTCGAGTTCGACTGCGCGGTGCAGCTGCGCGCGCACGGCATGACGAGTTCCGCGCGGGTCGTGGTCGAGGGCGGCCGAGTGGTCGCGACGCTCACCGAGCCGCAGCAGGGCGTCGCGGCCGGGCAAGCGCTGGTCATGTACGCCGGCGACGAGGTGCTGGGCTCGGCCACCATCACCGCCGCAGAGCGCGCTGCCGCCGACGTATGAAACCTCCTTGGCCCCGCTGCGGCGCTCGCTGCGGCGTGTCGCGCCGGAGCGCAGCCGCATGGTGAGCCGGCCGTGGTCGCCCGGCGCCGTCACCGGCATCGGCTCGCTGCCGGGCACCGACCCGGACGAGGCGGCGCGGCTCGTGGTCGGCGAACTGCCGGAGCTGCCGCACCTGCCAGAGCTGCCGGACCGCGGG
>JAVHVB010000504.1:0-3706 GCA_032160775.1 Pseudonocardiales bacterium
GAAGGTGCTGCGCCCGTCCGGCGAACCCGCCGGGCTGAACCTCACCCGCGCGGTGCTCGACGCCGCGTGCAAGTACCCGTGGCCACGACGCAGCGACACCGCGAAGTTCGGGTACTACGCCGAGGACCAGGCCGCGTTCGAGTGGCTGCGCGCCGGGGCGCCCGCGGGCCGGCGGTGCATCGAGGCGCAAGTGATGGACTGGGCCGACGACGTGGCGTACTCCGTCCACGACGTCGAGGACGGGATCCACAGCGGCCTGATCCGGTTCGGCGACGTCCCGGAGGACGACCGCGCGCGCCTGTGCAAGATCGCCGCCGAGCTGTACTCACCGCTGCGGGCGGACGATCTTGCCGCCGTGCTCGACCGGTTGCTAGCGATGCCGACCCTGCTCGAGCTCGCGGACTACGACGGCTCCTACCGTGCGCAGGCGGCGGCCAAGCGAGCGACCAGCGAACTGACCGGGCGGTTCGCGGGCGCGGCTGTCGAGGCGACCCGCGAGGTCTACGGCGGCGGGCCGCTGGTGCGTTTCGGCGCCGAACTAGTGGTGCCGGACGACGTCGCGGCCGAGTGCGCGCTGCTCAAGGCTCTCGCGGTGCATTACGTGATGCGCCGCAGCGGGATCGCGGAGCGGCAGGCCGGGCAACGGCAGCTGCTCACCGAGCTCGTCGAGGCGGTCGCCGAATCGGCACCGGTGACCCTCGACCCGGATCTACAGCCGGCCTGGCGGGCCGCGGACTCCGACGCCGGCAGGCTGCGCGTCATCATCGACCAGGTCGCCCAGCTGACCGACACCTCCGCTGTGGACCGACACGCCGAACTGGTCGCCACGCGGACATAGACTTCCCGCGTGGCGGGCCGTATCAGGGACGAGGACATCCTCCTGGTGCGGGAGAAGTCGCCGGTCGCGGACGTCATCGGCGAGCACGTCCAGCTCCGCAACGCCGGCGGCGGCAACCTGAAGGGCCTCTGCCCGTTCCACGACGAGAAGTCCGCGTCCTTCAACGTCACTCCCGCTCGTGGGCTCTGGCACTGCTTCGGGTGTCAGGCCGGCGGCGACGTCATCAAGTTCGTCCAGGACGTCGAGCACATCGACTTCGCCGACGCCGTCGAGCGGCTCGCCTCGCGGGCGGGGGTTCAGCTGCGCTACGTCGAGGGGTCCGCGGCGGCGAGCTCGCAGAACCGCGGGCAGCGGCAGCGACTGCTCGACGCGCACCGAGAGGCGGCGGCCTTCTACGCCGAGCAGCTGACCGGGGCCGAGGCCGGCCCGGCGCGCGAGTTCCTCGCCGAGCGGGGCTTCGACATGATCGTCGCGGCGCGCTACGGCTGCGGGTTCGCCCCGTCGACCTGGGACGCGCTGACCCGGCACCTGCTCGCCCGCGGGTTCTCTGCGCAGGAGCTCACGTTGGGCGGGCTGTCGCGCGAGGGCGGGCGCGGCGGGTTGATCGACCGGTTCCACCGCCGCTTGCTGTGGCCGATCCGCGACGTCGGCGGCGAAGTGGTCGGGTTCGGTGCGCGCCGGCTGTTCGAGGACGACCGGATCGAGGCGAAGTACCTCAACACTCCCGAGACGCCGATCTACAAGAAGAGTCACCTGCTCTACGGCGTCGACATGGCGAAGAAGGAGATCGCCCGGCAGCACCGGGCGGTGATCGTCGAGGGCTACACCGACGTGATGGCCTGCCACGTGTCGGGCGTGACCACTGCGGTGGCCACCTGCGGCACGGCCTTCGGAGCCGATCACGTGGCGGTGATCCGCCGGCTGCTGATGGACTCCGACGCGTTCACCGGGGAGGTGATCTTCACCTTCGACGGCGACGCGGCGGGCATGAAGGCGGCCGAGCGGGCGTTCGAGGACGACCAGAAGTTCATGTCCCAGACCTTCGTCGCGATCGAGCCGACCGGCATGGACCCGTGCGAGCTGCGGATGAAGTCGGGTGACACCGCGGTGCTCGATCTCGTCGCCCGGCGGATCCGGTTGGTCGAGTTCGTGCTGCGCAACACGGTCGGGCGCTACGACCTGGACACCGCCGAGGGCCGGGTCGCAGCGATGGACGCCGGCATCCCGCTCGTCGCCCGGATCAAGGACCGCGCGCTGCGCGACGACTACGCGCGGCGACTGGCCGGCCTGATCGGGTTCGGCCTCGAGGATCAGGTCGTCGCGCGGATGCGCGGGCTCGTGCGGGCCGACGGCAAGCGCGTGGAGGCGGCGGCCACGCCGTCGCCCGCCGCCAAGTCGATTACTGACGTGGACGAGACGGTGGCCCGGGTCGAGCGCGAGGTGCTGAAGGTCGCGGTACAGATGCCGGCCGTTGCCGGGCCCGAGTTCGATGCGCTGACCCCCGATGCGTTCCTCGTCGACCGCTACCGGCGGGTGTTCGAGGCGGTCGTGGCCGCCGGCGGATGTGCCGGTGGCGTCACCGGGCCGGAATGGCCGGGCAAGATCGGCGCGCAGGTCGACGACGAGCGCATCCGTAACGGCGTGCACGCGCTGGCCGTCGAGCCGCTGCGCGCCGGAGCCGACACCGAGGAGCGCTACGCCCGCGCGATCCTGGCCCGGATGCACGAGATCGTCACCGGCCGGCAGATCGTCGCGATCAAGTCCAAACTGCAGCGGATCAACCCGCAGGAGCAACCCGACGACCACGCCCGGCTGTTCGGCGAGCTGATCGCGCTGGAGGGATATCACCGAAACCTGCGCGAGCGGGCCATCGGCGGCCAGTGATGCGTTTGCTCAAACGCCGGGAAAGTCCACCGGTCGAACTGGTGACCGCTCTGGGCAAGGACGAACGGGTGGTGTCCTGGGCGGACACCGACGACGGCGGAGTCGTCGCGGCGACACAGCGCGGGCTGTGGTGGCCGGAGCCGGAAGGACCGCGCTGCATGCCGTGGCAGTTCATCGACAAGGTGGTCTGGCGGGACGGTCGGCTGATCGTCATCGAGGCCGAGGTCGACGACGATCTGCTGCTCGTCGACCGCCCGGCGGTCTCGGCGGTGTTGACCACGCCACGTGATCTGCCACCAGTCGTGCGCAAGCGGGTGGAGGGGAACATCGTCCGTACCGAACTGGCGACCGTCGACGGCGGAGCGGTGCGTTTCGTCGCCCGGCGACAGCCCGGGCGCGACGGCGTGGCCTGGTGGGCGCGGCTGGAGCCGGGCACGCCGGACTCGGACGAGGTGCGGTCGGCGGTCCGGGCGCGGGTCGAGAAACTGCGCGCCGAGCAGCAGCCGACCTAGTGGTGGAAGCCGTTCACTCCGGCTGACGCGCGATCTGGCTGGCTGCCGTTGACCTTCGCGAACACGACGTGGCGGGCGTGTGCGGCGAACTGGTCGAGCCGCGCCTGCGCCAGGCCGGCAGTCGCCTGGACGGTCTGGCTGCCGGCCACCCGGCGCCCGACGCGGACGATCTGGTCGTAGCGGGCCCGGCCCGCCCGGGTGCCGAGCACGTAGCCGGCGCCGGCATAGATCAGGTTGGACAGCTTCACTACCGAACTCCTCCAGGCGGAATGTCTTCACCCTAACCCCGGGGCGGCGGGCGTCCTCGGTGAGTTATCCTTGCCCGGTTGCCCATCGGCCGCCTACCGGGCAACGCAGGGCAATCCCCCGTAGCTCAATTGGCAGAGCATTCGACTGTTAATCGAAGGGTTACTGGTTCGAGTCCAGTCGGGGGAGCCAAGGCTTTCGGCGAGCCGATGCCCTGCCGCACGAC
>JAVHVB010000505.1:0-4430 GCA_032160775.1 Pseudonocardiales bacterium
CTGGGCAGCGCGCTGCTCAGCGCCGAGCTGGCGCTCGACCTGCTCGACGAGGCGACCCGCGACCGCGTCGTCCTCAGCGCAGCCCCGCTCGTCGAAGGGCTGGTCGCCGCAGTTGTTACCGCCGCGGGCGGCGGTACCGCGGCCGAGGTCGCGGCCGAGGCGAGCGGGGCACTCGCCGGCAAGGTGGCCCATCTTGCGGCCACTTCGGGATCGATCACGGCCACCGAGGGCGTGGGTGACGGCGACGCGATCCGCGGCGTCTTCGTGGTCGGCAACCCGCACGGGCTGCACGCGCGGCCGGCCGCTCGCCTCGTCGCGCAGGTACGCACCCACGACGCGCGCGTACATCTCACGAACCTGACCACCGGCGCCGGCCCCGTCCCCGCTTCGAGCCTGAGCCGGGTGGCCACCCTCGGCGCGCGGCAGGGCCACCAGGTCGAGGCATCGGTCACCGGCAGCCAGGCGGCCGAAGCCCTCGAACAGATCCTCGCGCTGGCGGCACGACACTTCGACGAGCAGCACGCGCCGGAGCCGGCCCGCCGCCCGACCGAGACCGTGGGACCGCTGATCGCCTCACCAGGCATCGCCATCGCACCGGCTCGCCGGGCGGACGCGCGCGCCGTGATCGTTCCCGACGACGAGCCCGGCGACGCAACCACCAGCTGGCGGCGGCTGCGCGAAGCGCTCGCCGCGACGCGTCGCGATCTGGCCCGCACCCGCGCGCGGATCAGCCGCGAGACCGGCGAGAGCGACGCCTCGATCTTCGATGCCCACCTCATGTTGCTCGACGACGCCGAGCTGCTGAACGACGCGCGGCAGCGCATCGACTCGGGCCTCGGCCCGGCCCGCGCCTGGCAGGACGCAGTCACGCGTGTCGAGCATGAGTTCAGCCGGCTCGACGACTCGTACCTGCGCGGCCGAGCGGCTGACGTCCGCGCGGTCGGCGACCAGGTGCTGCGTCACCTGCTCGGTATCGACGCCGGGCTCGGCGCGCGGGCCGGCATTCTCGTCGCCGCCGATCTGACGCCGACCGAGGCCGCGGAGTTGGACGCCGGACTGGTCCAAGCCGTCGTGCTGGCCTACGGCAGCGCGACCTCACACGCGGCCATTCTCGCGACCGCGAAAGGCATCCCGATGCTCGTCGCGGCCGGAACGCACGTACTCACCATCGCGGACGGCACGCCGCTCATCGTCGACGGCGACGCCGCGGAGCTGCTCGTCGACCCGGCCGACGACGTCGTGCGCGAATACCGAGCGCGCCTCGCCGACCGGAACCGCGCCGACGCCGTCGCCCACGCGGCAGCGATGCGGCCGGCGATCACGGTCGACGGCATCACCATCGCCATCAACGCCAACATCGGCTCGGTAGACGACGCCAAGGCCGCCGCCGACGCCCACGCCGACGGTGCCGGTCTCGTCCGCACAGAGTTCTTGTTCCAGTCGCGCGCCGAGCCACCCACACTTCAGGAACAGGACGCGACCTACCGTGCCATCACCGACGCGTTCGCCGGGCGACGAGTCGTATTCCGGACCCTCGACGCCGGCGGCGACAAGCCACTCCCCTTCGCCCCGGTCGCGGCGGAAGCCAACCCGTTCCTCGGCATCCGCGGCCTTCGACTCTCACTCCAACATCCCGACCTGCTGCTCGAGCAGCTGCGCGCGATCTGCGCGGTCGCCTTCGACGCGCCGGTCAGCGTGATGTTCCCGATGGTCAGCGCCCTGGACGAGCTGCTGGCCGCGAACGCGTTGCTGGACGAGGCGTGTTCGGGCCACCGGCCCGATGGCCTCCGAGTCGGAATCATGGTCGAGGTACCAGCGGTCGCGCTGAAGGCGGCGACCTTCGCCCCACACGTTGATTTCTTCAGCGTCGGCACGAATGACCTGACTCAGTACGCGCTCGCCGCCGAACGCGGCAACCCGGCGCTGGCCACGCTGGCCGACCCGCTCGACCCGGGCGTGCTGCGGCTGATCGCCGAACTGTGCCGGCAAGCGGGAGGCGCACCCGTGTCGGTCTGCGGCGAGATCGCCGCCGACCCAGTCGCCGCGCAGGTGCTCATCGGCCTCGGCGTCGACTCGCTCAGCGTTGCCGCGCCGGCCGTGGCGCGGACCAAGCAGGTGGTCCGGACCATCGACACCGCACGCGCGGCGAACGTGGCGGCGAGGGCCTTGGCGTGTGCGAGCGCGAGCGAGGTTCGGCGAATCGCCTGCGAATGACGCTCCTGCCGCCGATCAACGCCACCGATCAGTCGGACGCGGTCGATCAGTCCTTGGCGAGAAGTGCCAGTTCGTCGCGCAACCACTGGATGAGTAGGTGGAGGTCCGGCATCTGATCGCGGTCGGCGATCAGACCGAAGTCGAGATGACCGCAGTAGCTCATGACGGTGATGTTGAGGCCCATGCCGTCGGTGATCACCGAAATCGGGTAGTTCGCGACGAGCCGCGCTCCTGCCAGGTAGAGCGGCAGTTGCGGTCCGGGGACGTTCGAGATCACCAGGTTCCAGGGCGGTCGCCCGGCTGCTGAGGTGGCCAGCGCGAAGGTCGAGCGCGCGGCGAGGGCGAACACCGCCGGTGGGATGAAATGGTTCGCGTCCTGCAACAGCTCCGCCGGCAGCGCGCGGTGGCGTTCCTTCATGTCGCCCAAGGCTTCGTGCGTCAGGCGCAACCGCTCGATCGGATCCGCGATCTGGGTGAGCAGCGGTGTGGTCTGCAGCATGATCCGATTGCCGTAAGTACCGGTCTGCGCTTCGGTGCGGACCGAGATGGGGATCTGTGCGACCAGGGGCTCGGCGGGCAGCGCGTCGTGCTCGATCAGCCAGCGCCGAACCGCACCGGCGCACAGCGCGACAACGACGTCGTTGACGGTCGTCCCGTGCAGGTCCTTGACCTGTTTGACGTCGGCAAGGCTCAGCTGGCCGAACGCAACCTTGCGATGCCCCGAGACCCGACCCGAGAACGGTGTGCGCGGCGTGGGCAATCCCGGCATGCTCTTGTGCCGCGGCTTCCGCAGTGCCACCTCACGAGCACGCTTGACGACCTGACCGAACGTTCCGACGCCGGGCACGACCGCCAACGAGCGGACCTCCGCGAGGTTCGGCAGCGCGGCCGGCGCCGAGCGGGCAAAGCGCACTGGAAACTTCAGGGCACCCACCGCGCCGCGAAGGAACATCTCGGCGCTACCGGGCATGCGTTCGAAGCGTGCGGACGGCTCAGGCACCTCGCGACCCTCGGGCGTCAGGTCGAGCAGCGCAGCCATGATCTCGGCGCCGGACAAGCCATCGACGACCGCGTGGTGAATCTTCGTCAGCACCGCGGCGTGCCCGTCCTCGAGACCCTGGATCAGGTACAGCTCCCACAACGGACGTCGGCGATCCAGCGGTCGCGCGACGATGCGCGCCACCTGCTCTGCGAGCTGCGCCTCGTTACCCGGAGCCGGCAGCGCGATCTCCCGGACGTGGAACTCCAGATCGAAGTCCGGGTCGTCCACCCAATAGGAGTAGTCCAGATTCAACGGGACCCCGGCCAGTCGCCAGCGCAGCGGTGGGACCAGCGGCAACCGCTGCCCGATCAACTCCTGCACGCTCGCCAGATCGAGACCACCCGGACGGGTGGCCGGATCGAGCACGGCGAGTCCCCCGACGTGTCCGTACTGACGGGCAGACTCCATCGCGAGGAACTGCGCATCAAGGCTGGTCAGCTGCCGCATGCCGTCAACCGTGTCCTGCGGTGCTCCATCTGTCCACCTCGCACAAACGAAGCAGGTGGAAACAGCACGGGGATGGTGGGCCTGAGCGCCGCCGACAGTCGTCGCACGGTGCGATGCAGACCGGAAACAGACCGAACGCTATTGCGACAAGTGTTGACGTAGTGGAGCCAGCCCGTATACGTTGACCGCGCCGACGAGAAGTCTGCGTGTTCGCGGTTGCGCAAGGAGATCCCACTATGGCGCTCGCCAACCCGACGATTGACGTTGATCGCTACCGCACCGACGGGTACGTCGTCGTGCGGTCCGTTCTCGACGAGGACGAGATCGTCGCCTGTCGCGCCGAAGTCGACCGGCTCGAGCGGGTCCTGGACGCCACGCCTGACGACGAGACGGCCATCCGCGTCCTATGGCACGAGCCCGCTGGCGAGGCGCGGCGGATCAAGCACATCGAGCCGATCATCGATGTGAGCGACGTGTTCGCCGAACTCGCGCGCAATCGGCGGGTCACTGCAGCAGCGGCCGCTGTGTTCGGTGGCGAGGTCAGCCTTTTCGAGGACAAGCTGATCGCCAAGCCGCCAGGCGGCGGCGGACTCCCGTGGCATCAGGACTGGAGCTGCTGCTGGCGCGCGCACACAGACCAGCTGATCACGTGCTTCGTGAGCCTCGACGATGCCGGCGCGGAGAACGGCGGGCTCCAGGTCATCCCGGGCACACATGGCGACCGAAC
>JAVHVB010000506.1:0-9559 GCA_032160775.1 Pseudonocardiales bacterium
CGTCTCCTGCCCGACCGCGACGGACTGCCAGGCCGTGGGTGGCTATCAGGGCAGCGACGGCACTCCGGTGACCCTTGCCGAATCGTGGGACGGGGCCGCTTGGTCGATCGTCGCCAGCCCGACGCCGCCCGGGTCGCCGGATAGCGTGCTGTCCGGTGTCTCCTGTGCCAGCGCTACGCACTGCCTGGCTGTCGGGCGCAGCTACAGCCCGTCGTTCGCCGGTAAGGACGACACGCTCGCCGAATCGTGGGACGGGGCGTCGTGGGCGATCCGCACCAGTCCGAGCCCGTCCACGACCAGCAACCTGGACGGCGTCTCGTGCGCGACTGCCGCCCGCTGCCTCGCCGTCGGGCTGTTCTTCAACAGCTCCGGCAACTACCAGACGCTGGCCGAGAAATGGAACGGCTCGTCGCTGTCGATCGTGAACCAGGACGCCGTGCTGGCCGGCGTCTCGTGCGTGCGCGCCGCGCGCTGCGTGGCCGTCGGTGCGCGATTCTCCCGCGGATCCGTCAGCGTGACGCTCGCCGAACGGTGGAACGGCACCTCCTGGAGAGCGGTCCACACCCCGAATCCGGCGAACTCGGAGGGCAGCTACCTGCAGGCGGTGAAGTGCGTCAGTGCCCACGAGTGCCTCGCGGTCGGCTACTACTACCGTCTGGACAACACTCGCTTGACGTTGATCGAGTCATGGAACGGCAAGCAATGGTCGATCATGGCGAGCCCGAACCCGCACGGCGCCGCCTACAGCGTGCTGTACTCCATCACCTGCGCCGGCGCGTCCCGATGCATGGCGGTGGGATCGTCGGCTGGCCGGGTGCTCGCCGAGCGATGGAACGGGTCGAGGTGGCGGATCGTCCCGACCGCGGATCCCTCGTCGACCGCCTATGCCGAGTTGAGCAGCATCTCCTGCACAAGCGCGTCGCGCTGCCTCGCCGTCGGCTACGAGACGGACACCCACTATCACGCGGACGTGACGCTCGCCGAACGGTGGAACGGCGCCGCGTGGACGATCGTGCCGAGCGCCGCGCCGGGGGAGAGCCGCTTCCGGTCGTCCGCGCTGCACGGGATGTCCTGCAGCACGACCGGCCGCTGCCTGGCTGTCGGCTACCGCCAGACACGGTCGGGGTCGTACGCGGCGATCACCGAGCGCTGGACCGGCCGCGGCTGGGTCGTCGTGGGAAGTCCCAGCCCGACCGGCTCGGCTTTCGCCGAGTTGAGCGCGATCTCGTGCGTCCCGACCGACCGCTGTCTCGCTGTCGGCGACTACTTCACCAGGGGCGGCAGATTCGTGCCGCTGAGCGTGCGGTGGAACGGGACGGGGTGGCACCTCATGCGGAACGCCCACGACATCGCGCCGCCATCGGGGATCAGCTACCTGCTCGACGTCTCGTGCGTCGAATCCGGCAGTTGCCTGGCGACGGGCACGCAAGGGGACCCGGCGAACCTGGAGGTGCTGAGCCGGCGCTGGGACGGCTCGGCCTGAGCGACGACGGCCTGGCGTTGACGCAGTCCGGCGGAAACCGTCATGATCGCTTCCAGCCGGGGGACGCGCGCTCGCGCGAATTGGGGGACCACCATGACGTTCGGAGCAAGTGGGACGGCGCGGCGCAGGTCTACGCGCCGGGCATGGGGAGCCGGCTCGGCGGGCCTGGTCGCAGTGCTCGCCGTCGCTCCGGCCCCGGCCGCGACGGCGTCGGCGCCGGCGCCGGCGGCACCGGCCGATGGTGCCGACCAGTCGGCCGGGCTGCGTGGACACCTCGTCGCCCCGGCCGTCGAGCCCAACTTCGGTACCCGCAAGATCCGGGTGGGCGTCCAGATCAAGGACGGCTCGGTCGTGCCGGCCGGCACCGACACCGGCAACACCCTCGTCCGGATCCAGGAGACCGGCCCGAACGCGGAGCCGTTCGACGGCGTTTCGCAGTGCTCGACGGAGCCCGGCAGCGAGCAACCGAACTCGACCGAGACGTTCTGCCAGTTCCAGGTCATTCTCGGCGGTCAGCCGTTCACGTCGGACGGGTACGCGGCTGGTCCCGGAGACACGGTCACGATCACTCAGCTCAGCGTCGAGCCGAACCTCCGGATCGACCGCGTCTCACAGACCTTCGGGCCGTGTGTCACCACTCCGCACCCGGACTATCCGCTCTGCCCCGAGGCGGACAACGACTTCGTGACCGATCACGCCACCTTCAACGACCCGGCCGCGAACGCCCTGTACACCGAGATGTGGTTCTACGACCCGATCGACTACTGGGTCCTCGACAACGCCGCGGCGCCGGCGCCCAACGAGGTCCCCCTGGCACCGGCCGTCAAGCCCACCGGCGCAGGTCCGGCCGCCAGCTGGAAGACGCCGCATAATCCGCCGACCGGAGAGCCGGGATCGGTGCAGCTCCATGCGAGTGCACGCCGGAGCGGCCAGTATCTCCGCTCCGGCCTCGCGCCCGCCAGGGACAGCCACGGCACGGTGGTGATCTGGTTCCGCGTGCCGAAGGCGTTGCCGACCTGGCGGCAGGTGATCGCGGTCGACAACGGCGCGTGGAGCGGCACCGGCGGCGGCCTCATGATCGACCCTGCCGGGCACCTCATCTCGGCCGACGCGTCCGGCTACGTCGACTACCGCACCAAGCGCACCGTCGTCAACGACGCGCGCTGGCACTGCGCGGTCTGGGCGGACACGTACAGCCAGGAATCCGCCGATCCGAACGACTGGACAGGATCCTCGCTGTACCTCGACGGCAACCTGCTCACCGACTCCTCGACCGCGCTCTGGTCGCAGCTGCTCAGCGTCGGTGGCTCGCGGCTGCTGCTCGGCGACGCCGGGCCGCAGGAGACGCGCACCATGGGCCGGTTCACCGGCAATCTGTCCAACGTCGCGATCTACGACAGCGTGCTGAACCCCGGCGCTGTAAGAAGCATCTGGGAGGTCGGCATCGACGCCCAGACCACCTGACCGGTCGGGCAGCGTCAGGCCGCAGACTTCTTCGTGGCCTTCTTCTTGGCCGTTGCCTTCTTGGTAGCAGTCCCCTTGGTAGCAGTCCCCTTGGCAGCAGTCCGCTTGGCGGCAGTCTTCTTGGCGGCCGGCTGCTTCGTCTTCGCCGGGCCGCTGCGGCCGGACTTGGCGTTGGCCACCGACGCGCGCAGCGCCTCCATCAGATCCACCACGTCTGTCGCGTCAGGCGCGTCCTCGGCGACCTCGACGTCCTGGTTCTTCGCCTTGGCCTGGAGCAGCTTCTCGACGGCGTCGGTGTAGGTGTCGCGGTAGTCCTTGGCCCGGAACGACCCGGACATCGACGCGACGAGCTGGCGCGCCATCTTCTTCTCGTTCGTTCCGAGCTTGACCTTGCCGGGCAGGTTGTCGATCTCTCGCTTGGGGTCGCGCACCTCGTCGGCGAAGAACATGGTCTCCAGCGCGAGCAGGTCCCCGTCCGGCCGCACGCAGGCGAGGTGCTGCCGGCCGCGCATGACGAACATGCCGATCGCCACCATGTTCTCGGCGGCCATGGCGTCGCGCAGCAGCGCGTAGGTCTTCTTCGACTCGTCGCTGCCCGGGCCGAGCCAGTACGTCTTGTTGAAATACAGGGGGTCGACGTCGTCGCGGTCCACGAACATCGCGATCTCCAGCGATCGTGACTTGCCCGGAGCCACCGAGTCCAGCTCGTCCTGGTCGAGCGTCACGAGCTTGCGGCCGACCTTGGCGCCCTTGACGACGTCGGCGTAGTCGACCTCCTTCCCGGTCTTCTCCGAGACCCGCTGGTACCGGACGCGTTGCGAGGTCCCCTTCACGTACTGATGGAAGTCGGGGGTGTGCTCCTCGGTCGCGGAGTACAGCGCCACCGGCACCGACACCAGCCCGAACGACAGAACCCCCGACCACACCGCGCGTGCCATGGCTGCCACCTCTCCATCCGAACGGCTGCTCGTGAGGGGTTTACCCGGGTGCGTCGGCGGTCCTCACGACCGAACCCGCTGCGTATCAGGACTGGGACGAGCAGGCTCCTCGTCTTGACGGAGGAGTCCGCGTGGCTACCCTCGGATCATCTACGGGGGTTGGTCGCCATGACCGCGAAGAAGATCGTGATCTGCCTGGACGGCACGGGCAATCAGATGAAGGCCAAGGGCCACACGAACGTCGCGACCGTCTACGAGATGCTCGACCTCAGCGACCCGGCGAAGCAGCTGGGCTACTACGACCCCGGCGTCGGCACGATGTCGGCGGCGAACGCCCGCGGCCGGGTCGGCCGCTGGTTCTCGCGCATGTGCGGCCTGGCCTTCGGCTCGGGTCTGAAGACGAACGTGGCGGAGGCCTACACCTTCCTCATGCAGCACTGGCTGCCCGGCGATGAGGTCTATGTCTTCGGTTTCAGCCGCGGCGCCTACACCGCGCGCGCGCTCGTCGGCATGCTCAACCGTCCCGGGCTGCTCCGGCCGGGATCGGAGAACCTCGTCCCGTACGCGATCGCGCACTACGCGACGAACAAGACGTTCAGCGACTCGGACAAGGCGAACATGCGCGAGTTCTCGCACGCGTTCTGCTGGGGCACCGGGGCTGAGCCGCTGTCCCAGCCCTGGGACAAGGACGCCTACGAGATGCACTGGCACTCGGTACCCGTCGCCTACGTCGGCGTGTGGGACACGGTGAAGGCAGCCGGGATCCTGCGCTTTGGTGACCTGCACTGGCCGTTCACGCACCAGCTGTTCAACGCCGCGCAGGTGCGGCACGCGGTGTCGATCGACGAGTACCGCCGGCCTTATCGGGAGTACCCCGTCGACCACCGGCACTACGGCCTGGACGAGGCGTGGTTCGCCGGCGTCCACTCCGACGTCGGCGGCACGTTCGAGGACGATCCGCGGCTGGCGAAGATCGCGTTGAAATGGATCGTCGACGGGACCTTCACCGGCCCGCTCTGGCGCGCGGGCGCGTACGCCCGGGAGTGCCCGGTGGACGAGTCATTCGCCGAGGGCACCAAGCACAAGATGGGCTGGATCTGGTTCCTCGTCGGCACCCGGCGCCGCACCATGCCTGACACGGCGAAGCTGCACGCGTCGGTCCGGGCGCGGCGCACGGCGGACCCGGGTTACCTGCCGAAGCTCGCACACGCCGACTCCGCCCAACGATGGCTCGACCCGAACTGGCTCGAGCCGGCGACCTGAGCAACGCATAGACGGGGGACACCATGATTGCGATGCCACCGGGCAGTGTCGTGCCCTGGGCTCCAGAGGATCTGCCGCTCGCCCTCGGCGAGCTGGGCGGCTGGAGCTATGTCGTGCTCGAGGAGATCGTCGACGGGGTGGCGGTGTTGCGCCGCTGGCCGTGGCCGGTGGTCGACCCGCTCGGCCGGCTCCTGTGGACCGACGGCGCGGAGCACGACACCGACGAGATCGCCGTCGACCTCGACCTGCTCACCGACCAGCTCTACACAGCCAACGGACTGCAACGACGCCCGCGGTGCGGCGACACCTTCGCCGTCCCACAAAGTGGTGGCGGCGCGGCCGAGCGGCACCCGCGCGATCTGCGCGCGGTGCTCGGCGACGGCGCGATCTACGACATATCCGCGGACGCGCGGGAGGCAGCGAAGATCGCGTACCAGTCGAGCATCGGCGCCATCCGGCCCGCTGCGACCGCAGACGGCGCGGCGAAGGACGCCGTGCAGCAGGTCCTGCAACAGCGCGAGGCCGACCGCCTGCCGCCGCTACAACTGAGCGCGCCACGACCCGCCGGAGCGCGGGAGGGCGCGCGATGACCGCCGCGGTCGTCGGACCGGTTCCCGAGGTGAGCCTGGCCGACCCGGAGGTCGAACCCGGCTCGCTGATCAACGCGATCGCGGCCGACCCGGACGCGCTGGTCTACTTCCTCGTCAACGTCGGCGACGGCGACACGCAGTTGTTGCTGCTCCCGCCGGACAGCAGCGATCACGTCCGGCGGCTCGTGGTCGTCGACATCGCGACCCCGAGCAAGCTGCCCAAGCTGCTCGACGCGCTGCACACGGTGCAGGTGAACGGGCAGAGCCTGATCGAGGCGCCCGGCACCGAGCGGCAGATCCGGCTGCTCGTCGCCACCCACCCGCACTTCGACCACATCGGCGGGATGACCGACCTGATCGGCCGCTACGACCCGGACGCCTCGGGCCCGCCGTGCATCGACCAGTTCTGGGAGCCCGGTTACTTCTTCCCGACGCCGTCGTTCCACAACCTGATGGCGATGCTCGAGAACAACCCGCGGATCCGGCGGCTGCAGCCGAGCGCCGGCACCACACTCACCCTCGACGCGGTCCGGTTGACCGTGCTCGGACCGGGGATCGGGCTGCGCAACCGGTTCGACACCTACGGCGTCGAGATCAACGACTCGTCGATCACGCTGATGGTCGAGTACCCGGCCAACCAGCTGTTCGCCGAACGAACCGGTGACCGGCAGGACCGCCGCTCGGCCCCGATCGCGTCGCGTCGGCTGTTGCTCGGTGGCGACGCGCAGTTCACCTCCTGGGCGCAGACGACCGTCGACTTTCCCGACCTCGTGCAGACGCAGAACGCCGCACTCGCACAGGAGCTGCGCTCGGCGCGCGGGCGAGACTACCTGGCCGCAGACCTGATCAAGGTCTCCCACCACGCGTCCAAGCACGGGGTGAACCTCGAGCTGCTGGAACGGGTCGGCGCGCCCATCGCGCTCGTCTCGTCGGTGGCCGGTGGCGGCAAGTACGGGTTCCCGCACATGCTCGCGATGGAGGCGGCGCGCGAAGCACGCCAGGCAACCACGACGAAAGGCACCGCGCGCAAGACCGACGAGGAACTCGGGATCCACGTCACCGGCAGCAAGCTGGACTCCGGCGAGCCGGCCGGGTCGATCGCCGTCTTCGTCTCGCGGGTGTCCGGCCGTCCACTGCGGCTGTTCCGGTTCGGCGACACCCCGTCCGGCGCGATCGACCTCGCTGCCGCCCGCGAGGTCAAATAGCGACATGGGCACACCAGGCGAGGACGAGGCGGCCAGGCCGGCGTTGGAGCTGCGCGTCCACGGGGTTTCCGGCACACCGCCCGAGGCGCTGCTGGACCGCCCGCTCGTCGAGCAGATAGCCGGCGACCGGATCGCCGGGTTCTTCGCACCGCGGCTGGAGTCCGAGCAGACCGACGCGGCGCCGCAGCCGTTCGCGCCCGAACGCGAGGGCGCTGCCCGGCTCGTCGGATACAGCTGGGGCGGCATCACGTCCGGCTCGGCCGGCCGTGCGCTGTGGCTACCGCTGCTGCCGTTCACCCTCATCAACATCGCGCCGCGGGCGCGCCCGGCCGGCGCCGGGGCCGCGCAGACCTGGCTGATCTGGTACCTGTGCCGCCTGCTCGCGCTGCTGATGACCTGCCTGCTCGTGCTCACCGCGGCCGGCATCGGCGACGACCTGATGGGGTGGCAGTGCGCGCACACCAACACCTGCCAGGACGCCACGCCCACCAAGCTGTTCAAGCACGTGTTCCTGATGCATCAGCTGTCCGACGAGCACATGCTGCTGCTCGGCTCGCTCGTCCCGCTGCTGTTGCTCTCGCTGCTGTGGCTCGTGTCCGCGCGCACCTGGAACCGGTACGAGCGGACGATCGTGAAGGCGCCCAAGGCCCTCGCCGGTGCGAAGGATCCCGAGCGGAACGCCACCGAGATCGGTCTCGACTCGCCGCTGATGTGGAGCAACGCCGCGCAGGTGCGCCGGCTGCGGGCCACCCACATGCAGACCGGCTTCGCGCTGATCATCTGGACCCTGGTTGCCCCCACCGAACGTCCGTGGGGATTCAGTGACGGCGACCCGAGCGGCCTCTTCGCCCGGCTGTGGCTCGCCGTGCACACGCACCTGCCGTCGCTCGGCGCGGCGGCGATCATGCTCTACGGCTGTGTCGTGCTGGCCGTACCGTCCTACGTCGGACGCGACGACTCGAAGGCGTGGAAGCGGGCGTCCAGGTGCATCTGGCTCGCGCTCGGCGTGCTCGGCGGGTGGGAGATTTACGGTCTCGGCTTCGCGAAGGGCTGGATCCACCCCGGCTACGTCGTCAAGGTGACCGGCGAGCCCCGAGGCGGGGGTCTGCCCTACTTCGCCGCGACCGTGTTCGTCGACTTCGCCGCCGCGATGGCCGTGCTGATCCTGCTGCTGGTCGTCGTCGCGGTGGCCAGGTTCAAGCCGATCGCGGCGCCGCAACTGCCGCAGCAGCCCATGCGCCCGGGGATGTGGGGGCTGACGACCGGCGCATTCGCCACCCTCGGCGCGCTGTTCGGCGCATCGTTCGCCGCCGGGCTGTACACCTTCGCCGGCGCCTGGCTGACGACTGGATCGGTGAAGCCCGGCTTCAGCGAGGTCAGCCACATCTACTCGAAGTTCGTCGTCCCGGACGCGGTGCGCGCCGCCAACCACGCGTTCCTCATCGGTGCGGTCTTTCTCGCGTTGCTGCTTGTGTTCGTCGGCGCTGTCTTGGGCGTCGGGCTCGGCTTCGCCGCGTCGAGGTCCGGCATCGCGGTCCCCGTGCTGGGGCTGTTCGCCGTGGTCCTCGCGCTCGACATCGTCGCCGCGGTGCAGGGTTCGACGCCGTGGACCGTGGTCTGCACGATCCTCGCGGTAGGCGCGCTGGTCGTCGCCGTCGGCGCGCGGTCGACGTCGCTCGTCGACCCGAAGGCGATCGGGACCGACTACCCCACCTCGGACGACGGGCACGACCGGGGCCGGACGAAGACGATCTGGCGGGCGATCTACCTTGCCCGGCTGGTCGACTGTGCACCGCTGATCGTCGCCCCGCTCGCGCTGGTCGGCCTCGTCGTCGCGTGCGTGTACGGCGGGCAGCTGATGCTGGATCGGCCGCACGCCGAGACACAGACCGCGGGGCAGCACAACGTGTTCTCGCTCGACTCACTGACCGCGGCCGGCGTCGGCGCGTACCTGACCGTGCTCAGCATCCTCGGCCTCGTCGCCCTCGGTGTGGTCGCGTTCCGCACGCCGACGCTGCGCCGCAGCGTGGGCATCCTCTGGGACGTCGCGTCCTTCTGGCCGCGCACCAGTCACCCGCTCGCCGCGCCCTGCTACGCCGAGCGCACCGTTCCGGACATCGTCACCTTCCTGAGCAACGCCCGCGCAACTGAACCGGGCACCGCGATCGTGCTCGCCGCGCACAGTCAGGGCACGGTCATCAGCGCCGCGGTCATCGCGCAGCTCGACGCCTTCGACAAGCACGTCGACGCGGATGAGCGGGTGCTGCCGAAACTCGGCTTCCTCTCCTTCGGCTGTGTGCTGCGCCGGCTCTACGGTCGCTACTTCCCGGTGTACTTCGGACCCGCCGAGCTGACTGCCCTGCAGACCCGGCTCGGTGGCAAGCCGCCGCGCTGGCGCAACCTGTGGCGCTACACCGACTACCTCGGTGGCCAGGTCACCTGCGGACCGCCGCATCGGGTGCCCGCGCCACCGTCGCCGGTGCCGCCGCACTGGGAATGGCACCGGCCCGACCCGCCGAGCTTCGACCGTCCGGACGGCGACACCAGCTACTCCGCGCCGCACCGGCACTCGGACTTCTGGGCCGATGAGTCCGGCTACTTCCAGGACGCCGTCGT
>JAVHVB010000507.1:0-7648 GCA_032160775.1 Pseudonocardiales bacterium
CACGGCTGGCTGACCGCCATCGCCCCGCCGACCTAGCCGCGACCCCGTGGCCCCTGGGCGGCGCACGCTGCGGCGTGTCCCGCCGCCCAGGGGCCACAACCAGCTGTCGGTACCGTGAGTGCGTGGACCTGCTGGCGGTGTGGCTCGGCAAGCTCACCCTGCTGGCATTGCGGCTGATCGGCCGGCGCGGCAACGCGCTGCCCGGACTGGTCGTCGAGAAACTCTTCCCCCGCTACCTCGCGCGGGCCCTGGCGACGCTGCCCGAAGGCGTTGTCGTGGTCACCGGCACGAACGGCAAGACAACCACCACGAAGATGGTCGCGACGGTGCTCGGCGAGCAGCTACGCGTGCTCACCAACGACACCGGCTCCAACTTCGTCCGCGGCGCGATCACGGCCACCGTCGAGCACGCGGCCTGGTCCGGCCGGCTGCCCTACGACGTCGCGGTCTTCGAGCTGGACGAGGCGTGGGCGGTGCGCTTCGTCGAGCGGGTCGCCCCGCGCCGCGCCCTGCTGCTCAACGTGATGCGCGACCAGCTCGACCGGTTCGGCGAGATCGACACGACGGCGCGGCTGCTCGGCAAGGTCGCCGCGGCCACGACCGGGCACCTGGTGCTCAACCGCGACGACGAGCGGGTCGCCGCGCTCGCCGCGGATACCGCGGCCGCCGTGTCCTACTACGGTGTGTCGGCCGAACTGCGCGAACTGTTCCCGAACGACGAAGAGCTCTACGGCGGCCCGGTGCACGTCTCCGCCGTGCCCGCCACGGTCGAGCTGGTCGGCCTGCCGGGCCCGGCCCGGCCGAACACCACGATGCGCATCGGCGCCACCGAAGCCGACGTCGTCCTGCGCGCCGAGGGACCGCACAACGCGCAGAACGCCTGCGGCGCCGCCGCGGTGGCGCTCAGCTTCGGCTTCGACGAGGCGGTCGTCGCCGCCGGCCTGGCGAAGGTCTCGCCGGCCTTCGGCCGCGGCCAGACCTTCGACGTCGAGGGCCGGCTGGTGACCCTGCAGCTCGTCAAGAACCCGGCCGGTTTCCGGCAGACCCTGCGGACCCTCGACGCCGGCGCCCCGGCGGCCCTGGTCATCGCGATCAACGACGAGTACGCCGACGGCCGCGATGTGTCGTGGCTCTGGGACGTGGACTTCGCGGCGCTGCGAGGACTGTCCTCGCGTCGCTCGACCTCCGGCACCCGGGCCGCGGACATGGCCGTCCGGCTGCGTTACGACGAGATCGAGGTCATCGAGATCGAACCCGATCTGGAGAAGGCGGTCCGGGCCGCGGTCGAGTCGGTTGCGGCCGCCGCCCGCGTCGTCGTGTTCAGCACCTACACCGCGATGTGGGAACTGCACGCGGTGCTGCAGCGGATCGGCACCGCCGGATGACCAGCCGGAACCCGGAACTCGTGCTCGTGCACCTGTATCCGCGGGAGATGAACATCTATGGCGACACCGGCAACGTCCTCGTGCTGCGCAAGCGGCTCGAGTGGCGCGGGCTGCCGGTTCGGGTCGTGCCGGTGAGCGTGGGCGATCCGCTGCCCAACGACGCCGACATCCTGCTCGGCGGCGGCGGGCAGGACGCAGCGCAGGGTGAGATCGGCGCCGACTTCGCCGCACGCGGCGCGCAACTCCGCGCACTGGCCGACGACGGCGTCGTGATGCTCACCATCTGCGGCTCCTACCAGATGCTCGGTCACGAATTCGTGACGCTCGAAGGCCGGCGCATCGCCGGCGTCGGCGTGTTGGACGTGACCACGCACGGCCAGCCGGTACGCCTTATCGGCAACAATTGGGTGGACACCGAAGATGCGGGCCGGCTCGTCGGCTACGAGAATCACAGTGGGCTGACCACGTTGGGCCCGGACGCGCGACCGCTGGGCCGCACCCAGACCGGACGCGGCAACAACGGCAAGGACGGGACGGAGGGCGCGGTGCGGGACAACGTCATCGGCACCTACCTGCACGGCCCGGTGCTCGCCAAGAGCCCGCGCTTCGCCGACGACCTGCTGCGCCGGGCCTACGCCCGGCGGGGTGCGTCGGCCGAGCTCGAACCGCTCGACGACGCGCTGCCCGAACTGGCTGCCCGGGTCGCGGTCGGCAGGCCGCGATGAATCGCTTCGGCTGCGCCGCGGTCGCGCTGCTCGCCCTTGCCGGGTGCACGTCCAGCGGATCGCCCGGACCGACCACGAACATCACCCACACCCAGACGACCACCAGCACCCGCCCGCCGCCCCAGCAGTACAAGCCGCCGAAACCGGCGTTCCGCCATCCGCTGCCGCCTGGCACGCCGGCACCGAAGGGCGAGCGGGACCACAGCTGCCCCTACATCAAGGCCGGGCTGAACGTCACCGACGACACCGGGGTGAACCTGGCCAATCTCGAGGGCGACCGCGTGTACCGGATCACCCTCCTGACTGATCTCCACCCCGTCGGTTGCCGGTTCTACTTCTACGCACCGCCGTACGCCGCGATCGCCGAGATCGAGCCGCACCGATTCAAGAGCGCGCACGAGGCCTACGACGCGATGATCCTCACCGCGCGCACCGGCCATAACCTGATCCCCGAGAAGAACTTCGTGCACGGCCTGACCGGCATCTGCTTCCAGACGAAGTTCTTCGCCGAGGACGGCGCGCGCGACTGGGCCTTCGTCTTCGCGAAGGGCAAGACGATGGTCGTGGTCTACGCCTTCCAGACCAACACCTCGCGCAACGCCCTCTATATCGCCCGGGCGATCGCCGGCAAGTTCTGAACACCCCCCGTGGCAGGATGGGTGTGCACCTACGCACCCACGCCACCCAGGGAGTTACCGGCATGTCGAACGCCACCCAGATCGCCACCTTGCACACGTCCGCGGGTGACATCCGGCTCGAACTGTTCGGCAACCACGCACCGAAGACGGTCAAGAACTTCGTCGACCTTGCGACCGGCGGCGTCGAGTGGAAGCACCCGGCGACCGGCGTCCGGACGAGCGAGCCGCTCTACAACGGGACGATCTTCCACCGGGTCATCGCCGGCTTCATGATCCAGGGCGGCGACCCGCTCGGTGAGGGCTACGGCGGGCCGGGCTACAAGTTCGGCGACGAGTTCCACCCGGAACTCTCCTTCGACCGGCCCTACCTGCTGGCGATGGCGAACTCCGGGCCGGGCACGAACGGCTCGCAGTTCTTCATCACCGTCACGGACCCGTCGCACCTGAACCGCAAGCACACCATCTTCGGTGAGGTCGCCGATGCCGACAGCCGCGCGGTGGTCGACCGGATCGCAACCGCGAAGACGGGCCGCAACGACAAGCCGGTTGAGGACGTCACGATCAACTCGGTGACCGTCGAGCCGGCTGCCTGAGCCCGCTCGTCGATCTGCCATGACCGGTCCGTCGCCGTCCGGCGAGGTCACCCAGCGCTGTTACCGGCACCCGAACCGGGAGGCGCTGATCCGCTGCACGCGCTGCGACCGGCCGATCTGCCCGGACTGCATGCGCCCGGCCTCGGTCGGCTTCCACTGCCCCGACGACGTGGCCGAGAGCAAGCGCGCCGTGCGCGCCGCGCGCACCAGCGTGGGTGCCAAGCTGCTGGACGCCCCGCCCTACGTCACCGGCGCACTGGTCGCGCTGAACGTCGTGGTCTACGTGATCACCGCGACCGCGCCACGCGCGACGCTCAACGATCCCAGTCGAGCGGCCACGGCGGGCAAGGGCGTCTTCTTCCACTGGCAGTTGCTGCCGCTGTTCGTCCACGACAAGCACTGGTACTACGAGCTGATCACCTCGGCGTTCCTGCACGCGAACGTCCTGCACGTCGCGTCCAACATGATCGCCCTCGTCTTCGTCGGCCCGTCGCTGGAACGCCTGCTCGGCCGCTGGCGCTTCCTCGCCGTCTACCTGCTCAGCGCGCTGGGCGGCAGCGCGGCGATCTACGCGTTCGGCAACGCGATCGGCACGACAGTGGGCGCCAGCGGCGCGGTCTTCGGCCTGTTCGGCGCGTGCCTCGTCCTGGTGCGCCGGCTCGGGCTCGACATGCAGTGGCTGGTCGGCATCATCGCGTTGAACTTCGTGTTCACATTTTCGATCTCGGGCATCTCGAAGCTCGGCCACATCGGTGGGTTCGTCACCGGCATCCTCGCCGCGCTGGCGATCGGCGGCCCGCCCGCGGTCCGTGACCGGATTCCGCTGCGGCTGCAGCTCGCCGGCCTCGGCGGCCTGACCGTAGTGCTCGCCGCCGTTGTGGTGTTGCGCTCCGCCACCTGGTGACCTAGCTGGTGACACCTGTTGGCGGGGGTCAGCGCGGTCGCAGCGCCTCGATGCGGGCCGCGGCCTCGCCCGGGTCCACGCCGAGCGTGCGGCGGGTGAACACGGCCAACACCGCACCGGCGTCGATCTCGAGGGTGACGCTGCGCAGTCCGCGGCGGAACCTCGTCTCGGCGCGGATCGCGCTGACCTCGTCCCACGGGATGCTGGCCCGGGAGAACGGCGCGTTGATGACGACACCGGCCGCGGACGCGGTGAGCCGCGGGCGAAAGATCAAATCGGCGGCCACGTAGGCGAGCAGGACAACCCCGGCGACGGCGAACAACACCCGCCCGGGCCGGTCGTCGGACAGCGCCGCCGCCGCGAGCGCGGCCACCGACCCGAGCGCGGCGAGGACCGTGTACCGGCGGTCCGGTACGAACTCGACGGTCGGGGCGGCGAAGCTGTCCACAGGGTTTTCCCCAGCTGGGGATATAACTACAGCGATGTAATCACAGTCGCGGAAGGCGGAGTCATCGCCATCGGACAGCCATGACGAGGCCGAGCAGCATCACGCCGAAGCCGACCGCGAAGTTCCACGCACCGAGGCTGACCATGCCGGGGATCTCCGGATCGGTGCCGCTCTGGGTGAGGTAGTAGACGACCATCCAGGCGAGGCCGAGCAGCAGCACACCGGCCATGACGGCCGGGTACCAGGGCGGGCTCGGCGTGAGCCCGCGTCCCACTGTCGACGCGGACGCCGCGGTCGGGCGCGCGGTACTGGCCGGCTTCTTGCGAACCTTGGACTTCGGCACGTGCTCTCTCCGATGTTCACCTACGGCACCGGCGCCCGGACGCCGAGGCGTCCGCGCCGTGCGGATGTCACCGATTAGCGTAGACGCCGCACCGGAAACAGGTGCGCGACGAGGGGGGATCGGGTGACCGACGAGGCGGCCGCGCGGCGCTGGCGGGCGCTCGTCCCGGTCGTCTGTCTCGTCGCCGGGCTCGGTTTCGCCGTCAGCGCCCGGGAGTCCAACGGCGAGGAGCTGCGGGCCCCGGTCAACGCAACCCTTGCCGACACCGTCCGGCAGGCCGAGGACCGGGTGCATCGACTGGACCGGGCGGGGCGCGAGCTCCAGGCGCAGGTCGACCGGCTGGCCAAGCAGGCCGGCCGGGGCGACACCGCGGTAGCCAGGGCGCAGGCGCAGATCCGCGCACTGCTCGCGCCGGCCGGGCTCACCCCGCTCTCCGGGCCGGGCGTCGAGGTCGTCCTGGACGACGCACCGGGCCAGCCGGCCGGCGTGGACGTCGACCCGAATCAGCTCGTCGTCCACCAGTCGGACCTGCAGGCGGTCGTCAACGCGCTCTGGGCCGGCGGGGCCGAAGCGATGACGATCGCCGATCAGCGGGTCATCGCCACCTCGGCGGTTCGGTGCGTCGGGAACACGCTATTGCTGAACGGCGAGGTGTTCTCTCCGCCATTCCGGGTTGCGGCCATAGGTCCGTCAGCGACAATGCTCAAGAAGCTGTCTTCCTCGCCGGGGGTCAGGCTGTTCCAGGACGCGGCGGGGTACTACGGCCTCGGGTACACGGTCAGCACAGTGAGCAGCTTGGAACTTCCCGCATTCCGCGGGTCGGTGACGTTGAGCTACGCGCACGCCAACAGGTAAGGACGACGCCTTGTCAGGTGACACCCTGGTCGCGGCACCCGCCGAGCCGGCGCCCCGGCATCGCCGGACGACTCTCGGCGACCGAGTGCGGCTCGTGCTGCGCGGTATCGGACAGACGCTCATCACGTTCGGCCTCATCGTCCTGCTGTTCGCGGTGTACGAGGTCTGGATCACCAACATCTTCGCCCACCGCGCGCAGCAGAAGGTGTACAACGCGCTCGAGCAGGAGTGGCGCAACGGCCAGGACCCGCTCGCGCTGCCGGGCAGCGGCGTCCGCACGATTCCGATCGGCACCGGCATCGCGGTGATGTACGTCCCGCGGCTGGGCGCCGACTACCACTTCGCGATCGTCGAGGGCAGCGTCGTACCGGACGACTCGCAGCTGGAGAAGGGGCCGGCGCACTACGCCGACACCCAGTTGCCGGGCGAGCTGGGTAACTTCGGCATCGCCGGGCACCGGGTGGGCAAGGGCGAGCCGTTCCTGAACCTGGACAAGCTGCGCGCCGGCGACCCGGTCATCATCCAGACCAAGCAGTACTGGTTCGTCTACCGGGTGCTCGGCTCGCCCGCGGGATCGGACCCGCAGGACAACATGGCCGACGTCGGCATCAAGGGCGACCCGCAGGTGGACAGCGTGGAGGTGCCCGGCCGCGAGATCGTCGACCCCGGCGCCGGCCAGGTGCTGCTGCCCATCCCCAACCACCCGGAGTACTCGGTCGACAACGCCACCGTCGGGCTGCTGACCATGACCACCTGCCACCCGAAGTTCACCGCGTCGCAGCGGATGATCGTCCACGCCGAACTGGACACGTCGCTCACGGTGGATCTCGGCGCGAAGAACAAGGACTTCAAGATGCCGAAGTCGATCCTGGATCTCTACTCGGAGGTGAGCGCCTGATGTACGTGTGGATCTGGCGCCACCTGCCCGGCCCGCTCGCGATCAAGCTGATGCAGGTGCTGCTGCTCGTCGCTGCGGTGTCGCTGTTGCTGCTGTTCGTCGTCTTCCCGTGGATCGAGCCGAGCCTGCCGATCAACAAGGTGACGGTGAAGTGACTACCCGGATCCTGGTCCTCGACAACTACGACAGCTTTGTCTACAACCTGGTCCAGTACCTGGGGCAACTCGGGGCCGACGTCGTCGTGCGGCGCAACGACGCGGTGACGCCGGCCGAGCTGGACGAGCTCGACGTCGACGGCGTGCTCATCTCGCCCGGCCCCGGCACGCCCCAGGACGCCGGCGAGTCGATGGCGTTCGTGACCGCGTGTGCCGAGCGGCAACTGCCCCTGTTCGGCGTGTGCCTGGGCCATCAGGCGATCGGCGCGGTGTTCGGCTCGCCGGTGGTGCGCGCGCCTGAGTTGCTGCACGGCAAGACGAGCGAGGTCGTGCACGACGGCTCGGGCGTGCTGGCCGGACTGCCGTCGCCGTTCACGGCGACCCGCTACCACTCGTTGGCGGTGTCCGAGGCGGAGCTGCCGCCCGAGATCGTCGTGACAGGCCGGACCGCCTCAGGCGTGGTGATGTCGCTGCGGCACGAGTCGCTGCCGATCGACGGGGTGCAGTTCCACCCGGAGTCGGTGCTGACGCAGGGCGGGCACCGGATGGTGGCGAACTGGCTGCGGCGGTGCGGCGGGGCCGTCGACGAGGCGCAGGTGGACGAGCTCGGGGCCGAGGTGGAGACCCTGCGCGCCGCCGCCTTCGCGGGCGTCTAACCCGCGAGTGGGCTGTTATGGCGCGAGTGGGCTGATACAGCGACCCAC
>JAVHVB010000508.1:0-3259 GCA_032160775.1 Pseudonocardiales bacterium
TCGACACGTTCGTCATCGGGTCGAGCAATCGGTTCACCCATGCCGCGGCCGTCGCCGTCGCCGAGGCTCCGGCCCGCGCCTACAACCCGCTGTTCATCTACGGCGACTCCGGACTCGGCAAGACGCACCTCCTGCACGCCATCGGGCACTACGCCCGCCGGCTACAGCCCGGCCTGCGCACCCGTTACATCTCGAGCGAAGAGTTCACCAACGACTTCATCAACTCCGTCCGGGACGACAAGATGCAGGCGTTCCAGACGCGCTACCGCTCGGTCGACGTCCTGCTGATCGACGACATCCAGTTCCTGGAACGGGCCGAGCGGACGCAGGAGGAGTTCTTCCACACGTTCAACACGCTGCACAACGCGAACAAGCAGATCGTCATCAGCTCCGACAAATCCCCCCGGCAACTGAACAGCCTGGAGGACCGGCTCCGGACCCGCTTCGAGTGGGGCTTGATCAGCGACGTGCAGGCTCCCGACCTCGAGACCCGCATCGCGATCCTGCGCAAGAAGGCTGCGCAAGAGGGCATGAGCCCCCCGCCGGAGGTGCTCGAGTTCATCGCCTCGAAGATCCAGAGCAACATTCGGGAACTCGAGGGCGCACTGATCCGGGTGACGGCCTTCGCCAGCCTCAACCGGCAGGCGGTCGAACTCGGTCTGGCCGAGATGGTGCTGAAGGACCTCGTCGGCGACAACGAGTCACCCGAGATCAGCGCGGCCACCATCATGGCCGTCACGGCCGAGTACTTCGCAATCAGCATCGACGACCTGGTCGGCAGCTCGCGCAGCCGCGTGCTCGTCGGCGCCCGCCAGATGGCCATGTACCTGTGCCGGGAGCTCACCGACCTGTCGTTGCCGAAGATCGGTGAGAAGTTCGGCAACCGTGACCACACCACCGTGATGCACGCCGAGCGCAAGATCCGCGCGCAGATGGCCGAGAAGCTGACCGTGTACAACCAGATCAGCGAGCTCACCAGCCGGATCAAGCTGCGGGCCCGGAATTGATTCCCCCCGACCGTGCCGCCGGGCCGGGCACGCCCACACCGTGTGGGCAGTTCTGTGGAAAACCACCCCGGACATGTGGATGAAACAAACCGGTCAGCCGCCGTCCACGGCCCGTCCACCTTCGACACCCCGGTCACCCGCCTGTCGTCCACAGGTGACAGCCGCTCGGACGCTAGCGTTTACCGGACTCGCACGTTGTCATCCCCAGCGTCCACAGTTGCGAAGACGACAGACGAGACTCATAACTCCATGACGATCAACGACAAGAGCGAACACCAGGTGGATGCTGTGGACCAACATCGCCTGGTCGAACGGAGTGACGCGTGAAGTTCCGGGTCGAACGCGACGCCCTCGCCGACGCCGTCGCCTGGGCTGCCCGCAGCCTGGCGAGCCGCCCGACGCTGCCAGTGCTCGCCGGCCTGCTGCTGAGCATCGACGGGGATCAGCTGTCGGTCTCCGGATTCGACCTGGAGGCCTCGACCGAGGTCGACCTCGAGGTCACCGCCGGCGCGCCGGGGCAGGCTTTGGTGTCGGGTCGGCTGCTGGCCGACATCACCAAGGCGCTGCCGCCGCACCCCGTCGACGTCACGGTCGACGGCTCCCGGCTGTCGATCGTGTGCGGATCGGCCAAGTTCACGCTGCCGATGATGCCGGTCGACGACTACCCGAAACTGCCGGCGATGCCGACCACGGCGGGCACGGTGAGCGGGGCCGACTTCGCCACCGCGGTCGCGCAAGTCGCCGTCGCGGCCGGCCGGGACGACACACTGCCCATGCTGACCGGCGTCCGGCTCGAGATCGACGGCGACAAACTCACCCTGGCCGCGACCGACCGGTACCGGCTGGCGGTGCGCGAACTGAGCTGGAGCCCCAACGACCCGGCGTCCGCGGCCGCCCAGGTGCTGGTGCCGGCCCGCACGCTCGCCGATGCCGCGAAGAGCCTCGCGCCCAGCGAGACGCTGACGATCTCGCTGTCGGCCGGGGGCGCGGGCGAGGGAATCATCGGTTTCTCCGGCTCCACGAACGGTCGGGCGAGCCGCGCCACCACCCGGCTGCTCGACGCCACCTTCCCGCCGTACCGGTCGCTGCTGCCCAGCGAGTGGGCCTCCTCGGCGGAGATCGGCGTGCCCGGCCTGGTCGAGGCGGTGAAGCGGGTCGCCCTGGTGGCCGACCGCAACGCACCGGTCCGGATGGAATTCGGCGACGGCACGGTCGCGCTGACTGCCGGCGGTGACGATGAGGGGCGGGCCGAGGAGCAGCTCGAGGTCCGCTACGACGGCGAGGCGATCACGACCGCGTTCAACCCACAGTTCCTGCTCGACGGGCTCGGCGCGCTGACCAGCGGCACGGCGCGGATGTTGTTCACCTCGTCGACCAAGCCGGTCGTGCTGCGCCCGGCCGAGGGTGGCACGGCCGACGACGGCATCGGCGGCGCGCCGGAGTACACGTACCTGATCATGCCGGTGCGTCTGCCGGGCTGAGCGCGAGTGAGCATCGCAGGGCGCCCCGCGCCCCGGGCGGGGTCCCTGCAAATGGCGGAGTGTTCTGTGCGGAGCGATTTTGTGGGGTGCAGGTGCGGAGCGGGCAGGCGATGAGCGCTTGCGCGAAGAGCAAGGTCGACTAGCGTCGTGCACGTCAGGCACCTCTCCGTCGCCGACTTCCGCAGCTGGCACGAGGCCGATCTCCCGCTCACTGCCGGGCCGACCGTCCTGGTCGGCGCGAACGGCGAGGGCAAGACGAACCTGGTCGAGGCGCTGAACTACGTCGCCACGCTCAGCAGCCATCGGGTGGCCACCGATGCGCCGCTGGTGCGGTCCGGGGCCGACCGCGCCGTCGTCCGGGCCGCCGTGGTCGCCGACGAGCGCGAACTGCGCATCGAGCTGGAGATCGCGCCCGGCCGGGCCAACCGCGCCCGGCTCAACGGGGCGCCGGTCAGCCGGGCGCGCGACATCCTCGGGGCGCTGCGCGCCGTGCTGTTCGCCCCCGAGGACCTCGCCATCGTCCGGGGCGACCCGGCCGAGCGGCGCCGGTTCCTCGACGACCTCATGGTGCTGCGACTGCCCCGGTTGGCCGGCGTGCGCGCCGACTACGAACGGGTGCTGCGGCAGCGCAACGCCCTGCTCAAGAACGCCGGCGCGGACCGACGCAAGGGCAGCGAGTACTTCGACAGCACGCTCGCGGTCTGGGACGACCAGCTCGTCAGGCTGGGCGCGGAGCTGATCGAGGTGCGGATGCAGCTGCTCGCCGACCTC
>JAVHVB010000509.1:0-3841 GCA_032160775.1 Pseudonocardiales bacterium
ATCACCCAGTCGATCTGGTCGTCACTGAGGGCGTCGCCACCGCGCTTGGCGATGATGACGTCAACGGCGGAGAACGACTCAACCAAGGGGAAGGTCCTCCCGGCCGAACGCGAGCGGCAGCACCTCGATCATCGCCTTGGGACCCTCGCCGGTGTCGACCAGCAGATCGGGTCCGCCGTGCTCCCACAGCAACTGTCGGCATCGGCCGCACGGCATCAGCACGTCGCCGTGGAAGTTGACGCAGGCCAGCGCGACGAGCCGGCCGCCGCCGGAAGCGTGCAGGGCCGACACCAGCCCGCACTCGGCGCACAGGCTGACGCCGTAGGAGGCGTTCTCGACGTTGCAGCCGACGACGACCCGGCCGTCGTCGACGAGCGCGGCCGCACCGACGGGGAACTGTGAGTACGGGGCGTAGGCGCGACCCATCGCCTCGAGCGCAGCGCGCCGCAGGCCGGGCCAGTCGATCTGTGCCATGTGTCTCCTTAAAGGGTCACCGGCAGCGACTGGACGCCGCGGATGACGAACTCTGGACGCCGCTCCGGTCGGGCGGCGAGCGACAGCGAGGGGAAGCGGCGCAGCAGGGTGCCGAGCGAGGCCTGCAGCTCGACGCGGGCCAATGGTGCACCGACGCAGAAGTGGATGCCGGCACCGAAACCGATGTGCGGGTTCGGTGTGCGGGTGACGTCGAACCGGTCCGGTTCGTCGAACGCGGCCGGATCGCGGTTGGCCGCACCGAGCAACGCCGCGATCTTCGCCCCGGCCGGCACCGTCACGTCCTCGACCGTCGTGTCCTCGATCGCGGTTCGCTCGAACAGCTGCAGCGGCGAGTCGTAGCGGATCAACTCCTCGACCGCCGTAGGTACGAGGGCGGGGTCGGCACGCAGCGCCGCGAGCTGGTCCGGGTGGTCGAGCAGCGCCGTGACGCCGTTGCCCACGACGTTCACCGACGCCTCGTGGCCGGCGTTCAGCAGCAACGTGCAGGTGGTGACCAGCTCGTCCTCGGTGAGCCGGCCGCCCTCGACGTCGGTCTCGGCGATCAGCGAGGACACCAGGTCGTCGCCGGGTGCCTGCCTGCGCAGCGCCACGAGCGCGCGCAAGTACTCGACGAACTCGCGCGCCGCGGTCTCCGCGCCGGCCCGCTGATCGGGACTGACCGCGTACTCGTACATCTTCACGATCGCGTTGGACCACGGGCGCAGCAGCTGCCAGTCCGCCTCCGGCACGCCGAGCAGCTCGGCGATCACCTGCACCGGCAGCGGCTCGGCGTAGCCGGCGATCAGGTCCACCGGGCTGCCGTCCGCGCCCGCGTCGGCCAGCCCGTCGGCCAGCCGCTCGGCGAGTTCAGCGATCCGCGGCCGCAGCCGCTCGACGTGACCGCGGGCGAACGCGCCGGCGACGAGCCGGCGCAGCCGGGTGTGCGTGGGCGGCTCGTTCTCCAGCAGCGAATGGACGTGGATCAGGTCGAAGTAGTCCATCGACTCGTCCGGCCAGCGCGGCGCCCACAGCCGGCCGAGGCTGCGGGTGCGCAGCACCGTGTCCGCCGCGGCGCGCGTGAAGGTGAGCCACATGCCGAGGCCCTCGTGCCACTGCACCGGAGCGGCGGCCCGCGCCGCGGCGAAGTGCGGGTACGGGTCGGCGACGACCTCGGGCGAGGTGAGGTCGAGATCGAGAACCGCGCTAGCCACCTTGACCGCGCCGCCAGGGGATGCCGTCGGCCGCCGGCATTCGCAACTGCTGCGCCGCGAAGGCGAGGACAAGCAGCGTGATGATGTAGGGCGTCGCCGGCACGAACTCGATCGGGATGTCGTCGGTGACCGCGTACCAGATGAAGAACAGCGCCGCCGCCAGCACCGTCGCCACAGCCGGTACGAACCGGCGCCGCCACACCAGGTATGCGGCGAACAGGACGAGCACGAAAGCGACGAACAGCAGCAGCGCGTGCACCGAGGTCGAACCCTGCCGCGCCTGGAGCGCGTCGGTATAGCCGAACAGCCCGGCGCCGGCGAGCAACCCGCCCGGCCGCCAGTTGCCGAAGATCATCGCGGCCAGGCCGATGAACCCGCGCCCGCCGGTCTGCCCTTCCCGGAAGATGGCTGCGTTGTCGACGAGGAACGCGCCACCGAGCCCGGCCAGCGCACCGGAGATGATCACCGCGATGTACTTCATGGTGTACACCGGCACGCCCAGCGCTTCGGCTTCGTCCGGGTTCTCGCCGACCGAGCGCAGCCGCAGGCCGAACGCGGTGCGCCACAAGACGAACCAGCTGAGCGGGAAGAGCAGCAACACGACGATGGTGAACGGCGTGAGCGTTGTGGTGATGCCGCGCAGGATTCCGGCAAGGTCCGAGACCAAGAAGATGTCGTGCTTCTCCAGCTTCGTGAGACTGTTCTCAGCGCCCGGGAACTTCAGCTGCGTGAACGTCGGCACGTGCGGGGACTGAGTCGGCCCGCCGCCCGACTGGCCGGTGAAGAAGACGCCGGCCAGGTACCGCGCGGCCCCGGTGCTCAGGATGATGATCGCCACGCCGGAGACGATCTGGTCGACACCGAAGGTGACGGTGGCGATCGCGTGCAGGAGCCCGCCGATCATGCCGCCGACGACGCCGCCGACCACACCCATCCAGGGGCTGTGCGAGAAGTAGGCGAAGTCGGCACCGAAGAACGTGCCGAGGATCATCATGCCCTCGAGGCCGATGTTGACGACGCCGGAGCGCTCGGACCACATGCCGCCGAGAGCGGCCAGCGCGACCGGCACCGCGAGGGTGATCGTCGCGCCGACCGTCCCGCCGGAGGTGATGTCGTTGGCGTCGGAGAGCGTCCGGGCCAGGGAGAGCAACATCAGGCCGACGAGGACGACGAAGACCGTCCAGGCGAGCTTCAGCAGCGCGCTCTGCCGGCCGCGAGCAGGTTCACCGGCACCCCTCGGCCGCTTCGTGGTGTCCACGGCAGTCACGCTGTCGCCCCCTCGGCCGCTGGGGCGCCGGGCGCTGTCGCCCGGCCGACCGAGCGTTGCTGTCTGGTAAGAGCGAAGCGACGCACCAGCTCGTAGGCGACCACGACCGACAGCACCACGACGCCCTGGGTGATGAGGATGATCTCCTTCGGGATGCCGTTGAGATCGAGGATGACCTGCGAGTTGTCCAGGAAGGACCAGAGCAGCGCGGCGAACGCGATCCCGACCGGGTGGTTGCGGCCGAGCAGCGCGATCGCGATGCCGGTGAAGCCGAGACCGGACTGGAAGGTCGCGGCCGAGAAGGAGTGGGACTCGCCGAGCAGGATCGGCATGCCGACCAGCCCGGCGACCGCGCCGGACATCAGCAGGGTGATCGCGGTCATCTTGCGGACGCTCACGCCGCTGGCCTGCGCCGCGGTGGCCGACCGGCCGGCGGCGCGCAGATCGAAGCCGAACCGGGTGTAGTTGATCAGCACGTGGAACGCGACGCCGACGGCGACGGCGAGCAGGATCAGCCCGTAGACCTTGTCCGCGCCCACCCCGCTGATGATGCGGATGCCGCCGACCTGGCCGGAGGACGGGATCGGCTTGGTCGTGGTGTCGGTGCCGGATTGGTGGCCGAAGATCGACGTGCGCATCAGGTAGGCGACCAGGCTGGTCGCGACGAAGTTCAGCATGATCGTCGAGATGACCTCGCTGACGCCGCGCAGCAGCTTGAGCAGCGCGACGATGCCGGCCCACGCGGCGCCGACCACCATCGCGACGAGGATGGTCGCGGCCTGGCGCAGCCCGGTGGGCAACGCAACCGAACCGGCGAACGCGCCCGCGACACACGCCGCCAGCCGGTACTGCCCGTCCACGCCGATGTTGAACAGGTTCATCCGGAAGC
>JAVHVB010000510.1:0-4944 GCA_032160775.1 Pseudonocardiales bacterium
GCTGCGAACCCGAGCTGCCGGGCGAGGTCGTCGATGATCCGCCAGTCGTCGCGGGCCTCGCCGCGCGGCGGGACGACCGCGTCCGTCCACTGCACGTACGGCGTCAACAGCGTCTCGGACAGCGGCAGCGGCAGGTCGTCACGCTCGTAGAACGTCGTCGCCGGCAGCACGTAGTCGGCGTGCCGGTGGGTCTCGTTGAGGTACAGGTCGATGCCCACCTGCAGCTCCAGCGAGCCGAGTGCGCGTTGGAGGTCGTGCGAGCCCGGGACCGACAGCACCGGATTGCCGGCCGAGACGAGCAGCGCCTTGATCTGGCCCTGTCCCGGCGTCTCGATCTCGGCGGCCATGAGCGGCGCCGGCAGCTGGCCCAGCACCTCGGGCAGATTGCCCACCCGGGTGCGGAAGCTGTCGAAGGTGGCCAGCCCGAGCCGGACGGCGAGCGCGGTGAAGTCGATCGGCGGCCGGGCGAACACCGAGCCGCCGGGCCGGTCGAGGTTGCCGGTGACGACGTTCAGTGCGTCGAGCAGGACGTTGACCAGCGTGGCGTGCCGGCCCAGGCAGGCGCCGGTGCGGCCGTAGGCGGTCGCCGACGGCGCGGTGGCGAAGGCGCGGGCCAGTTCGCGGATCTGCTCCGCGGCGATGCCGCTTCGCTCGGCAGCCGACTCCGGCGCGCACTGATCGGCCGCGCGGCGCAGCGCGTCGACGCCCGTCGAGTGGCGGGCCGTCGCGGCCCGGTCGTCCAGCCCCTCGGCGAAGATGACGTGCAGCATCGCGAGCAGCAGCCACGCGTCGCCGTCCGGGCGAACTCCGACGTGTTCGAACGCCTTGGCCGTCTCGGTGCGCCGCGGATCCACGACGACCACCCGGCCGCCGCGCGTCACGATGCCGGTCAGCTTCTCGCGCAGGTTGCCGGCCGACAGGATCGAGCCGCGCGAGACGAGCGGGTTCGCACCGACCATCAGCAGGAACGAGGTGCGCGGCAGGTCCGGCAGCGGGAAGATCGTCGGACTGCCGTACAGCAGTGCCGACGCGACGAATCGGCTCGACGTGTCCTGGGTGTTCGGCGTGTACAGGTGCCGCGAACCGACGCCGCGCACGAACCCGCTGGCCCAGATGGCGTGCGAGTGACTGAACGCGGACGGGTTGCCGGCGTACCAGGCGATCGACTCGCCGCCGTGCCGGGCGCGGATGGCGCGCAGCTTCGCGCCGATCTCATCGAGTGCCGTCTGCCACGAGATGCGCTCGAACTCCCCCGACGGCGTGCGCCGCATCGGGTACAGCAGGCGGTCCGGGTCGTTCTGCACGTGCACGAACTCGATGCCCTTCGGGCAGGAGAACCCCTTGGAGATCGGGTGTTCGGCGTCCGGGCGGAGTTGGACGAGCCGGCCGTCCTCGACCGTCGCGATCATCCCGCAGGTGGGCTCGCAGATCCGGCAGAACGTCGCGTGTTCAGTCATCGGCGGTCTCCATCTCGGGAAGGACGTCGCGCACGATCGTGATGAGCGCCTGGCTCAGCAGCAACTGCACCTGGCTCCGCGTCAGCGTCTGCCCGCGCACCCATTCGCGGACGGCCGCCTTGACCAGGCCACCGTAGGCCCGGATCACCGCCCGGTGCTCGTCGACGTCGGCGTCGAGGCCGACCGTCTCCAGCACCTTGCGCGCCGCAGCGTCGTCGGCGGCCGCCAGGATCCGCTCGATCTCCGGGTCGTCCCCGACGCCCTCGGCGCCGGTGACTGCCACGAACGTCCGGGCGTGTACCGATACGACGTCGAGGAACCATTCGACGCTGCGCTGCACCCGCGCGCGCAACGGCCCGGTGGCGGCGATCGCGTCGTCGAGTTCGGGCAGCATCACCAACGTGCGGACGACTTCGAGGTAGAGGTCGCGCTTGGTGCCGAAGTAGTGGTTGAGCAGGCCGCGCGCGACGCCGGCGCCGCGCGCGATGTCGGCGGTCGACACCGCCGCGTACGGCCGCTCGCCGAACAGGCGGACCGCGCAGTCGAGGATCTGCTCGCGCCGCGCGTCCGGTTCGAGCCGCCGCCAGCGCGGCGGTTCGGCCGGTGCCGTCGTCATCGCTGCCGGCCCTCGTCGCGCCACGGAAGGAAGTCGGGCAGATCGTCCGGGACGACGCCCGGGAACGCCGGCGGGCGCTTCTCGAAGAACGACATGACGCCTTCCACCGCGTCCGGGCTGGTGACCAGACCGGCGATCAGCCGGGAATCCAGCCGGAAGGCGGGCTCCGGGGAGTCGTAGGTGCTCATCCGGTAGAGCGCCTTCCGGATGACGGCCGCGGACACCGGCGCGGTCTTCGCGATCAGCTCGCGGGCGAGTTCGTAGGCGCGGTCGAGCACCTCGGCCGGTTCGTGGACGGCGTGCACCAGACCGGCGGCCAGCGCCTCGTCGGCGGGGATCAACCGGCCGCTGAGCATCCAGTCCAGCGCGCGGCCCAGGCCGACGAGCCGCGGCAGGAACCAGGTCGAGCCGCCCTCGGGGAAGATGCCGCGCCGGCTGAACACGAAGCCGAAGCGCGCGTCCGAGCCGGCCAGCCGGTAGTCGGCGGGCAGCAGCATCGTCGAACCGACTCCGACCGCGGCGCCGCGCACCGCGGCGATCACCGGCTTGTCCATCGCGAACAGCGGCCGGCACACCCGGGTAGCCGGTTCGACCCAGTCCTCCGCGTCCGGCGGGGCGAAGCCGCCGGCAGACAGGTCCGCGCCCACGCAGAACGTCTCGCCGGCGCCGGTCAGCACGACGACCCGGACGTCGGAGTCGGCGTTGGCCCGGCCGAGCGCGTCCGCCAGTTCGTCGGCCATCCGGACGGTGTAGCCGTTGCGCGCCTCGGGGCGGTTCAGCGTGAGGGTCGCAATGCGGTCGACGACGTCGTAGCTGATCTCGGCGTACTCCACCGCTCGACCCTACCGTTATTGGCGTGCGGCCAACAGCGCCAGCCACTCCGAGTTGTCCGGCCCGCTGCCGACGGGTGCGGGGGAAGCGGGGACTACTCGTTACTTCGCGAGCAGCTTCGACACCAGCCAGGTGCCGTCGGTCCGGACGAGGTGGATCTCCAACCGGTTCCGGTCGATCCGCGCGGTCGCCGACTGCGACGTATGCACCGTCTGGTCGAGGAACACCACCACCACCGCGCTGGTGCTGGTGGCCGAGGTGACGCCGAAGCCCTGGACCCGCGCGGTCACCCGGGTCTTGTACTGCTCGAAGGTGTGCTTGAGCTTGCCGCTCGTCTCGAGGTAACTCTTCGCGAAGTCCGGCGTCATCCGCCCGGCGACCTCTTGGAACTCACTGTCGAGGTGCTGGTAGTCGTAGCTGCCGAAGTCCACGGCGAACGACTTGGCCGCATCGACGGCCGCCGCCCGCGCCGTCGTCGCCGCGGTCGTGTCCTGGCCGCGCGATGCGTTGACGTCCTTCTGGTGCTGCCAGGCGAAGAAGGTGATGAGCAGCAGCGTCGCCAGCGCGGCGGCCAGCACCCCGAGCCCTACCGTCGCGAGCAGTAGGCCGCGCCGCGGCGGCACATCGCCGGTCGCCGTCTGCTCCGCACGCCGCTCCGCGGCCTCGCGCAGCCGGGCCGCCTTCGCCTCCAGCTTCTCGGCCTTGGACGGCTTCGGCGGGTTCGCCGGCGGACGCGGAAACTCCGCTGCGGCGCCGGGATCGTCCTCAGTCATCCGGGCAGCCTACGAGCCGGTACCGGCGAGCAGCAGCGCCTGCCAGGAGTTCCCGCCGAACAGTGTCGTCTGCCCGCCGTCCACCCCGAGCCGGTAGAGCCGGCCGTTGCTCGTCGCGACGAGCCCGCTGTTCGGGTCGTAGGTGCCTATCTCGGTGCCGCTGCCGGTCGGGATCGCCGAGGCGCCGACCGGGCGCGGCGCGTTCGCCGCCCCGCGGGCGAGTTCCGGGCCGCAGCTCGCCGCGCGCACCGGCGTCCGCTTTCCGGAGATCGGGCTCGTCAGCGGGATGCCGGTGTTGCAGAGGGCCTGGTCCTGCCCGAGGTTCGCGGCGCCCAGCAGCACGCCGTTGTGCACCACCGACGGCGCCAGCTTGGCGAACGTCGGCACCGCGACGAGCAGCGAGCGCAGCCCCGGTATCCGGGCCACCTGGATCTTGCTGAACGAGGCGAGGTTGGCCAGCATGCTCGCGATCGCCGAGCCGTCCTCGGTGATCAGCGAGTTCACCAGCTGGGTGGTCGGCGCGCTGTCGCGCAGGAACCGGTCGACCGTCGGCGTCTTCTGCGCGAGCGTCGTCGTCAGCTGGTCCAGCGACTGCGCGAACCGGTCGAAGGCGCCGGAGTGGGCGTCCGCACCGCGCAGCAGGATCGCCGAGTTGTCCAGCAACCGCAGCATGCTGTCCTGCGTGGTCGAGAGCTGGTCGACGATCTTCGTGGTGTCGACGAGGATCGTCCGCAACTGGCCGCCGGCGCCCTGGAAGGCGAGCGCGCCCTCCCGTCCGATGATCTGCACGTCGACAGGGTTGATGCTGCTGACGAATCGTTCCAGGTCGTAGAGCACCGTCGCGGTCTCCAACGGCGTCGTCGTCCGCTCGGGCGGGATCACGCTGCCGGCCTTGAGGTAGGTGTCGCTCGGCTGCTTGGGCGGCTCGAGATCCACGTACTGTTCGCCCACCGCGGACAGGTCGTAGATGTGCGCGATGGCGTTGTCCGGCACATCGGTGCCGGAGTCGATGTGCAGTGTGATGGTCACGCCGTCGGTGTGCAGGTCGACGGCGGACACCTTGCCGATGCCGACGCCGCGATAGGCGACCTCGGCGCCCTCGAAGATGCCGCCCGCGTTGTCCAACTCGACGGTCACCGAGAACGGCCGGTCTGTGATCCGCACGCCGAGCAGCCCGAAGACGGCGTAGCCGATCACGAGGAGCGAGATCGTTGCGAATACCGCCAGCTGGGCGAACACCATGTTCCGTCTCATGGGCCGCCTCCGG
>JAVHVB010000511.1:0-4196 GCA_032160775.1 Pseudonocardiales bacterium
CGGCGTGCCATTCGACGCCGTCGTGCAACCGCTCGAACAGCGTGTCGGCGCCGGCGATCCAGCGCGGGCGCAGGTCGATCCAGGCGCCCTCGGTGAGGTGCCAGCGCTGGACGGTGTCGCCGAGCCGACCGACCTCGACCGAGTCCGCGCAGTCGAGCAACGACGCCTGGAACATGCCGCCACGGTATCAAACACGCGTTCGAAATACCGGCAACTCCCCGGTTTTGGCGCCCGAGGCGGCTATGTGACGCCGGGACGCCAAAACCGCATACGGTTGTCGGGTGCTGCGCAGGTACCGCTTCGCCCTCCGGCCGGGCTGGCTGCTGTGGCACCTGTTCACCGTCGCCGCGGTGACCACGATGATCCTGCTCGGCCGGTGGCAGCTGCACGTGTCGGAGTCGAAGCACTTCGACCTGCAGAACTTCGGCTACACGATCCAGTGGTGGCTGTTCAGCGCGTTCGGGCTGTTCCTGTGGTGGCGGGTGGTGCGCGACGCCGCGCGGCGCCAGGCGGCCGCGGTGGCCGGCCCAACAGCGGCTGAGCCCGCCGCGCCGGCCGACGAGCCGGTCGCTTACCGTCGGTACGTCATGCCTCCCACGCCAGCGTCGGACGACCCGACGATCGCCGCGTACAACGACTACCTCGCCGGCCTCGCCGAGCAGGACGCGAAGGACACCCGCTGATGAGAAGCCGAGTAAACGCTCACCTCCGCTTCGCGGGCCAAGATGGTGCCGGAAAGTAGCCCTGTGTCGAATCAGGACGGGTTCAACCTCGGCCACGGCGTGCTGGACTACCGGCAGCCGCCCGTCCCGGCCGCGAATGTCGCCGGCGCCGCCGGCACGCTCAAGCTCTACCGGTTCATGGCCTTCCTGACCGGCGTCGTGTTGATCTCGGGCTGCGTGGCCCTCATTCTCAAGTACGCCACCGACCTCGACGTCGAGCCCGGCACCGGCTACCTGTGGGTCGCGCACGGTTACCTCTACCTGGTCTACGTCATCGTCACCGGCGTGCTCGGCTTCAAGCTGCGCTGGCCGCTGGCCCGCTACGTCCTGGTGATGCTGGCCGGGACGATCCCGACGATGTCGTTCGTCGCCGAGCACTTCGTCACCCGCGCCGTCCGGTCCGCGTCGACGGAACCGGTGCCGTGAGGCGGCTGCTCGCCGCGCTGGCCGCGGTGGGGTTGCTGGCCGCGTGCAGTTCGAGCGGGGGCAGCGCCGACCCGACGCCGTCCGATCTGCTCGGCCAGAACCAGGTGGGCAAGTTCGACGGCGCGGGGCTGATCCCGCCGCAGCCGCGTCCGAACTTCACGCTGACCGACGCGGCCGGCAAGCCGTTCGCGTTCGGCCAACAGACCGCGGGCCACCCGACGCTGGTCTTCTTCGGCTACACGCACTGCCCGGACGAGTGCCCGACGACGATGGCCGACATCCGGCTGGCGCTGCGCGATGTGGCGCCGACCATCGCGGCGAAGACGTACGTCGTGTTCGTGACGACCGACGTCAAGCGCGACACCGGCCCGGTTCTTGCGACGTGGTTGCGGCAGTTCTCGGCCGGGACGAAGGCGACCTGGGTCGGGCTGCGCGGCACGCAGGCGCAGATCGACGCCGCGCAGGCCGCCGCGCACGTGACGATCGCCCAGGACGGCGGCGAGACGCACTCGCTCGAAGTGCTGCTCTACGGCCCGGACGACTACGCGCACGTGGCCTTCCTGCTGAGTGCGAATGAGCTGACACAGATTGCCCACGACCTGGCTCTCATCGGCGGTTCCGGCTCGTGAGAAGCGGAGTAAACGCTCACCTCCGCTTCGCGGGCCAGCGCCGCCGAGAAGCGAAAGCCCGATAGGGCAGAATCCACGCTCGTGAAGTGGCTGAGCGCGCGTCCGTGGGTGGGAACTGTCGTCCGGCTACTCGTCGGCGCCATCTGGATCTGGGCGTCCATCTCGAAGCTGCGCGACCCGCGCCAGTTCGTGCAGGCGGTGCGCGCCTACGACATGACGCCCGAGTGGCTGTCGAAGGCGATCGGCTACGGGCTGCCGGTGCTGGAGTTCGGCCTCGGCGTGCTGCTGGTGCTGGGCCTGGCGACCCGGCTGGCGGCGGCGATCTCGGCGGTCCTGTTCTTCGTGTTCCTGATCGCGCTGGTGACGGCCGCCGCGCGCGGGCTCAAGCTGCGCTGCGGCTGTTTCGGCAACGGCGGCCAGTCGCTGTCGACGCAGTACACGCTGGACATCCTGCGTGACGTCGGGCTGCTCGCGCTGACCGTTGGTCTGGTCGTGTGGTCGTTCACCCGGATCTCGGTGGACGAGTTCCTCGGCCGGCACGACTACGTCGAGGAGCCGTCGGCCAAGCGGATGCGCAGCGACGAGGGGCGCCGCAAGTACCAGGCCGAGGTGGCGAAGAAGGAGCGCGAGGCGCGCTACCGGGCGCTGTGGCTCAACGGCTCGCTCGCTGTTCTCCTCGCGCTGATCGCGCTGATCGGGATCGGCGTGCAGGGCAACCGGGCGAAGATCAACGGCGACTTGTTCGCCTCGAACGCGACGGTGGGCAAGGGCGTGGTGTTCGGCAAGCCGGCCGCCGCCACCGTCGACATCTATGAAGACTTCCAGTGCCCGAACTGCCGCAATCTCGAGTCGGCCATCGGCACGACGCTCGATGCGGACGTGCGGTCGAACAAGGCGCAGGCGCACTTCCACCCGATCGCGATCCTGGACTCGTCTTCGAACAACGACTACTCGAGCCGGGCGGCCAACGCCGCGCTGTGCGCCTCGGACATCTCGGTGGACACGTTCGTCGAGTACCACAACTACCTGTTCAAGCCGAACATCCAGCCATCCGAGGGGGCAGGCGGCCGGACCGACGCCAATCTCCAGGAGTACGGGCAGGCGATCGGGCTGACCGGCTCTGACCTGTCGACCTTCGACCGGTGCGTGGCGCAGCAGACGCACAAGACGCTGGTCGAGGCGATGACCGAGGAGGCGTCGAAGAACGGGATCGTCGGCACGCCGACGGTCAAGGTGGACGGCAAGACGATCGACAACACGCTCGCGGCGTATCAGGCCGCGGTCGCTGCGGCGCTGAAGGACGGTCCGGCGCCGAAGCCGTCGGTGACGCCGTCGCCGACGCCGACGCCGACCGGTACGGGGACCTCGTCGCCGACGCCGTCCGGGTCGTCGTCGCCGTCCAAGTCGCCGTCGAAGTCGTCGACGCCGCCGAAGCAGCCGACCAAGAGCGGGTCACCCAAGCGCTAGTTCTTTCACTGCACATGACGAGGCCCGGCGCCCTCCTCGCGGAGGGGCCGGGCCCAAGTCGTTCGGTGGTGCGGGTCAGCCGTTGGCAGCGGACTTCAGCGAGCTGCCGGCGGTGAGCTTGACGGTCTTCGCGGCCGGGATCTTGATGGTCGCGCCGGTGGCCGGGTTGCGGCCCTCGCGGGCGGCACGGTTGCCGACCGAGAGCGCGAAGAATCCGGGGACGCTGACCTTCTCGCCCTTGCCTGCGGCGCCCTCGAGTGTGGACTGGAGTGCGCGCAGCACGGCGTCCACCGTCTTCTGCTCCAGGTCGGCGGCGTCGGCTACAGCTGCCACCAGTTCCTTGCGGTTCACGGGATCTCCTCTGATTGGTGGTGTCCTTGCGGCCACAGTATGGCCCGAGTACCGAAAAAGCCCGTAATCCGGGGGGTGCAGCCTCTCGGCGTGTCGTTCTTGGTACGAGTCAGCCGGTCCGATCCGGACGCTGCCGGACGCGCGCGACAAACCGGGCCGACACGTCGGCGGTGTGCCGGAGCGCGTTGATGTCCGGTTCTGCTTGGGTGAGGTCGTCCGGCCAGGTCTGGACGACTCCGGTGGCCCAGGCGGCCCATTCGTCGACCATGACGTCGAAATCGGTGATGAATCGGCCCACGAGGATCAGCCAGGGGAGTCGTTCGGGGAAGGATCCGCGGCCGTCCAGGTAGGCTTGTGAAAGGCCCGCGCCGTGCATCTCGCGATCCTCCACCGCGGTGCGGACGTCCTCCAGAAGGCCCAGAATCTCGGCCTTCGAGGCGTATTCGGCGAAAAAGATCCGGATGAGTTGCTCGAACTCGACGGTGGGGGCAGGGTCGTCCCGTTTCTGCCACTGGTTGAGGGCGAGGCGGCCGGCCGGGGTGATCCGGTAGCGGGTTCGTCGCCGGGCGCCCACGTCATCGTTTTCCGCCTCGGCCAGGCC
>JAVHVB010000512.1:0-2779 GCA_032160775.1 Pseudonocardiales bacterium
CCTCAGACAGCGAGACGGTGTCGTCATGAAACAGCTTCGAGTGGCTGCCGCGGACCTGGTCGTAAAGGCCGAGTGCATCGTTGCCGGCGGACGACAGATCGCCGGCGGCATCAAGCAGGCGCCCGGCGTCCGAGATCGGCCAGCCGATCAACGGGATGTGCCGGACAACTCGCAAGGGGGCTGAGTTGTAGCGATGCCGCGCCGCCACCAGCGACGCATCCGCATCCCGCAGGTGCCGGGAAGCACCGGTCGAGTCGTTGTTCTGCAGTGACGACTTGAAGGACTCGAGAGAAGCTTCCGCATGTCGCGCGTCGCGGACCAGGGACACCGACTCGGCAATGACCACGACGGCGGCCACGGCAAGGACGGCAAGGAGGAGCGCGCGCACCAGACGGCGGCGAGAGGCTACGGACAAGGGCCGATCTGCTGGGGGTGGCGTGGCCGAGGCCGGGGAGCGTTGATCAACGCTCGACATGCCACCTCGCTTCCTCGCCCCCGTTCATCGGGCCGGCCCAAGAGGCTCAGCGTGACACTGTCTTCGCGCTGCGCTTCTTCACCCGCGGCTTACCCAGCCCGACGGACAGATCATCCGCCAACAGCCTACCGACCCCGAGGTAAGTGGCCAGCCTCTCCTGGTCAAGATCCGTTGTAGGCCCGGAGTAGACGATCCGGCCCTTCTGCAGCAGGCAGGCCGAGTCGGCCAGCCGGAGCCCGAACCGGATGTTCTGCTCGACCAGCAGCATCGTCAGTCCCAGCTGGCGCACCTGCAACAGGACCTCGAGCAGGTCCTCGACCACGGACGGCGCCAGGCCGGCCGACGGCTCGTCGATCAGGATGATCTTGGGGTCGTTGATCAAGGCCCGCCCGACCGCCAGCATCGCCTGCTCGCCCCCGGACAGCGTCGCCGCGGGCTGTGACCTGCGCTCCGCCAGCCGCGGGAAGGTCTCGAACACCTGCGCCAGCCGGTCGTCGTACGACGATCTGTCGCGTCGGCGCAGTGTGTAGGCGCCGACCCGCAGGTTCTGCTCGACCGACAGTGACCCGAACACCTGCCGGCCCTGTGGCACGTGCGCCATCCCGAGACCGACCCGCTTCTCCGGCAGCAGCCCGGTGATCTCGACCCCGCCGAGCCGAATCAGACCCGACCACGCCGGGACGACCCCGGCGATCACCTTCAGCAGCACGCTCTTGCCGGCGCCGTTCAGCCCGAAGATGCCGGTGACCTGGCCCTCGGGCACGTCGAGCGAGACCCCGTGGATGATCGTCTGCGCGCCGAACCCGGCCCGCACGGAGTCCAGCTCGAGCAGCGCGCTCATGCCGTCACCGCCCGACCAAAGTAAGCGTCGATGACGTCCTGGTTCGCGGCGATCTCCCGCGGCTCGCCCTGCGCGATCAGCGTGCCCGCGTCGAGCACGTAGACGTAGTCGCAGGTGTCGAGCACCAGCGGGACGTTGTGCTCGATGAGCAGCACAGTGCGGCCGAGCGCGTCGCGCAGGTCACGTAGCCGGGTGGCGAGGTTCTCCGCGGCCGCCGGCGCCATCCCGGCCGAGGGCTCGTCGAGCATCACCAGCTCCGGCGCGGTGACGAGCAGGCAGGCGATCTCGACGATCCGCTGCTGGCCCCCGGACAGGTGCCGCACCGGCATGTCCGCAAGGTGCCCGAACCCGAGCGCCTCGACCGCCGCCTCGGCGCGCTCGCGCAACTCCGTCTCCAGCCGGCTCGTCCGCGGCAGCATCATCAGTGCTTCGAGATCGGTGTACGGCGCAAGCTGGTGCTGAGCGAGCAGGAAGTTCTCCCGCACGGACAGGTCCTTGGCCAGACCTACCTGCTGGAAGCTGCGGGCGATACCGAGCCGGGCGCGTTGATCCGTGCGCAGGCCCTGGATCTCCTGGCCGCGGAAGCGGATGCGCCCGGTATCAATGCGCACCAGGCCGGAGACGGCGTTGAACAGCGTGCTCTTGCCCGCCCCGTTCGGACCGATCAGGCCGATGATCTTCCCGGCGGGCACGACCAGGTCGACCCGGTCCACCGCCTGCAGGCCGCCGAAGCGAACCGAGACCCCGGACACCTCGAGCATCGGCGCGGATGCGTCAGCAACAGCCGTCACCGGCCGTGTCGGCGCCGGCAGCTGCGGCAGCGCCGGCAGCTCCTCGTCCACGTCGTCGTCCACCGCGGGTGGGCGGCGGCGATCCTGCAACAGATCCGCCAGCCCGGACGGGTGCTGCGCGACCGTCGCCATCAGCGCGACCGCGCCCAGGATGTAGGCCCAGCCGTGCAGCCCGGCGATGAACGACGGGAAGATCCAGAACACCAGCGCGACGATGACGACGGCGAGCCGTCGCCCCATCCCTGCGATCACGACGAGGGTGACCAGAATCAGTGATTGCTGCTGGTTGAACGGCGCCTCGTTGTTGACGAAGCCGATCGCGTGGCCATACATCGCGCCGGCGAGACCGGCCATGGCACCGGAGAGGACGAATGCGAGCAGCTTGTAGCGCGTCACCGGGATGCCGAACGCCTGCGCGACCGACTCGTTCTCGCGGATCGCGCGGAACGCGCGGCCGAGCCGCGTGCGCACGACGTTGACGTCGAGCCACCACACCAGCACCAGCAGCAAAAGACTGACAACGAGATAAGCGGCGTGGTCTGTCGAGAACCGGTTGCCCCACACCCGCCGCGGCAAGGCGATGCCGGCCGACCCGCCGGAGAACACCGTGCTGCGCAGCACGCTGTACTGCATCACCACGCCGAAGATCAGCGTGACGATCGCGAGGTACTC
>JAVHVB010000513.1:0-3338 GCA_032160775.1 Pseudonocardiales bacterium
CGGCCGACCTCGACCTCGGCGCCGACATCGTCGGTGTGCCGACGGTGCGCGAGCCGGACGGGCTCGCGCTGTCGAGCCGCAACGTCTACCTGTCTGCCGAGGACCGCAGCCACGCCCTCGCGCTCTCCCGCGCGCTGCGTGCCGGGCGGGCGCGAGCGGTGGACGGTGCGCTCGCGGTGATCACCACGGCCACCGGCGTATTGGCCGCCGAGCCGGGCATCGCGGTCGACTACCTCGAGCTGCGCGGCGCGGACCTCGGCGAGATCCCCGAGCACGGCCCGGCCCGGCTGCTGGTCGCGGCGCGGGTCGGCACGACCCGGCTGATCGACAACGTCGGGCTGGAGCTGTGATCGGTTTGCACCCGCAAGGGTGGCTAACTCCCGCGGTTAGCCACGCGGACGGATGCAAACCATGACGCGGCTGTCGCGGCGGCTCGCCGCGCCCGATCCCGGCTGGACCGTCGAGACGGATGTGGTCGTCGTCGGCTCCGGCATCGCCGGCCTCTCCACCGCGCTGCACATCAGCCGGCAGTCCGCGCTGCGCGTACTCGTGGTGACCAAGGACGTGCTCGCCGCCGGCTCGACGCGCTGGGCGCAAGGCGGCATCGCTGCCGCACTCGGTGCCGGCGATTCCGCGGAGGAGCACTTCCGCGACACGATCGTGGCCGGTGCCGGCGTGTGCGAGGAGGCGGCGGTGCGGGTGCTCGTGCGCGAGGGCCCGGCCGCGGTACGCGAACTGGCGCAGATCGGCGCGCGCTTCGACCGCGCCCACGACGGCGAGCTGTCGCTGACCCGCGAGGGCGGCCACCACCGGGACCGCATCGCGCACGCGGGCGGTGATGCGACGGGGGCGGAGATCGAACGCGCACTCGTCACCCGGGTGCTCGACGCGACGGCGGTATCGGTGATCGAGCACGCCCTCGTCCTCGATCTGTTGCGCACACCGGCCGGTGCGGTTGCCGGGCTGACCCTGCACGTGATGGGCGAGGGGCAGCTGGACGGCGTCGGCGCGGTCCGCGCGCGCGCCGTCGTCCTCGCGACCGGCGGCATCGGGCAGGTGTACGCGTCGACCACGAACCCGAGCGTGTCGACCGGCGACGGGGTGGCCGCGGCGTTGCGGGCCGGAGCGGTCGTGCGCGATCTGGAATTCGTCCAGTTCCACCCGACCGTCGCGTGGCTCGGCGCGCGCTCGCGCGGCCAGCAGCCGCTCGTCAGCGAGGCGGTTCGCGGCGAGGGCGGGTTCCTGGTCGACGACGACGGGCACCGGTTCATGCAGGGCCGGCACGAGCTGGCCGACCTCGCCCCGCGGGATGTGGTCGCCAAGGCGATCCTGCGCCGGATGCGCGAGACGGGCGCCGAGCACATGTGGCTCGACGCCCGGCACTTCGGCGCGGAGAAGTGGCGGGTCCGGTTCCCGACGATCTACGAGACGCTGCTCTCGCTCGGCATCGACCCGGTGCGCGAGCTGATCCCGGTCGTGCCGGCGTGTCACTACGCCAGCGGCGGCGTGCGCACCGATCTGCACGGCGAATCGTCGCTCCCCGGCCTGTTCGTGTGCGGCGAGTCGGCGTGCACCGGCGTGCACGGGGCCAACCGGCTCGCATCGAACTCGCTGCTCGAGGGTTTGGTGTTCGGGGCGCGCATCGCGCAGACCCTGATGTCCCGGCTAGGTGACTCGGCGCCGCCACCGGAGGAGCTCGCCGCGTCCGTCGAGCCCGGGGCGCTACTGCACGAGGACGTGCGCGCCGAGCTGCAGACGCTCATGTCCCGCGACGTCGGCGTGCTGCGCGACGCCAAGGGGCTGACCGCGGCGGCCGAGGGGCTGGCCGCGCTCGCCGAGGCGGACGGCGGCGCGCCGGGCACCGAGGCGTGGGAGACGACGAATCTCCTCACCGTGGCGAGCGCGCTCGTCCACGCCGCGACGCTGCGTGAGGAGACCCGCGGCGCCCACTGGCGTGACGACTTCCCCGAGCGCGACGACGAGCGGTGGCGCGGCCACCTCGACACCGTGCTGAGCGCGAATGGAGCGCTGGAGACCGGGTTTGCATCCATAACCGGCGCTAACTCCGACCGATAGGACCGCGAACGGATGCAAACCGACGACTATCAGGACGCGGTGCGGCGCGCGCTCGAAGAGGACCTGGGTCCGGCGGGCGACGTCACCACCCTCGCCACCGTGCCGCCGGACGCCGTCGCGACCGCGCGGTTCGTCGCGCGGCAGGCGGGCGTGATCGCCGGCCTCGCCGTGGCGGCGGCGGCATTCGACGCGGTCGCCGGCGGCGCCGCGCAGCTGACGAAAGCGATCGAGGACGGCGCTGCCGTCGCGCCGGGTGACCTCATCGCCACCGTGCACGGCCCGCTGCCGGCGATCCTGACCGCGGAGCGGACGGCGCTGAACTTCCTCGGCCACCTCTCCGGCGTCGCGACGCTGACCCGCCGCTGGGTGGACGCGGTCGCCGGCACCGGCGCGCGCATCCGGGACACCCGCAAGACGATGCCCGGCCTGCGCGTGCTGGAGAAGTACGCGGTGGTGTGCGGTGGCGGGGTCAACCACCGCATGTCGCTGTCCGACGCCGCACTCGTCAAGGACAACCACGTCGTCGCGGCGGGTGGCGTGGTCCAGGCGTTCGAGCTGGTGCGGGCCGCCTACCCCGGCCTGCCGATCGAGATCGAGGTGGACACCGTCGCCCAGGCGCGCGCGGTCCTCGACGCCGGCGCCGACCTCGTCCTGCTCGACAACATGAGCCTGGCCGAGATGCGCGAGGTGGTCGCCTATGCGGCGGGCCGCGCGAAACTGGAGGCATCCGGCGGGCTGACGCTGGACACGGCGAAGGCGGTCGCGGACACCGGCGTGGACTACCTTTCGATCGGCGCCCTCACCCACTCGGCACCCGTCCTCGACATCGGATTGGACATGTAGAGCCGTGCTTCTCGCGATCGACGTCGGCAACACGAACACGGTCATGGGCGTGTTCGAGGGCGACGAGCTCAACCACTCGTGGCGGATCAAGACCGACGCCCGCGAGACCGCGGACGAGCTCGCGCTGACCTTCCGCGGACTGCTCGCCGAGATCCCGGTGTCGGGCATCGCCGCCTGCTCGACCGTCCCGGCCGTGCTGCGCGAGCTGCGGACGATGCTCGAGCGCTATTACGCCGACGTGCCCACCCTGCTCGTCGAGGCGGGCGTGCGCACCGGGGTCAGTGTGCTCACCGACAACCCGAAGGAAGTCGGCACCGACCGCATCTGCAACACCGCGGCCGCGCACCACCTCGTCGACGGTCCGTGCATCGTCGTCGACTTCGGCACTTCGACGAACTTCGACTGCATCAGTGCCCGCG
>JAVHVB010000514.1:0-12099 GCA_032160775.1 Pseudonocardiales bacterium
GCCGCGCCGAGCTTGATGATCGACGTGGTCTTGTTGCGGAAGAACCCGGTCGACTTGATGATCCGCTCGACGTCCTCGCGGTCGGCGGCCGCGTAGTCGGCGGCGGTGCGGTACTTCGCGAACAGCACCGGGGTCACCTCGTTCACCCGCTTGTCGGTGCACTGCGCCGACAGGATGGTCGCGACCGACAGTTCGAGCGGGTTCCGGAAGTCGAGTTCACAGTGCGCCGTCGGGTACAGCTCGCCGAGCTCGCGGTTGATGCGCCGCGCCCGGCGGGTCAACGCGAGCGGGGATTCCTCGGCAGCGGGCACGCCGACCAGCCTATGGGCATGCTCCGACGGGCGTCCTGAGGCAGAATGGAGCCACGATGATCGGCTTCGCGCTCCTCCTCTTCCCATTCGTCCTCCTCGGCTTCGTGATGCTGATGGGGCGAGTGGAAGAGCCGCTGAGCCAGATCGCCGAGGAGCGCGACATCGAGCAGTTCTTCGACGACGCGAACGCCGAGGAACTCGACGTCTTCATCCGCGAGGGCACCGAGTCGGCGCTGAGCAGGTTCCGCGCCCGGCTCGGGCTGCGCCGGCTTCGCCGTGGCTTGCGGCGTGCGCCCGACTGATTCGCCGAATCGCCCACGCGACCGCACCTCGGCAAAGCACTAGACTCTCGCGAGACTGTGACCAGGCTCGCATTGGTGCGGGTAACCGAGGAGCACACGTGGACGACATTCTGCGCAGAGCCGGGCTTTTCCAGGGCGTCGACCCGGAGGACGTCGAGGCGCTGGCGGGCGAGTTCGAGATCTTCGAGGCGCCGCGCGGCGCCACCCTGTTCCACGAGGGCGAGCCCGGCGACAGCCTCTACATCGTGCTGGCCGGCAAGGTGAAGCTCGGTCGCCGCTCGCCCGACGGCCGGGAGAACCTCGTGGCGATCTACGGCCCCTCCGACCAGTTCGGCGAGCTCTCGCTGTTCGACCCGGGCCCGCGCACCGCGACCGCCACCGTCGTCACCGACGCACGGCTGGCGCGGCTGCCGAAGGCCGCGCTGCAGAAGTGGGCGACCGAGCGTCCGCAGATCGCCATGCAGCTGCTGCGGGTGGTCGCGCGGCGGCTGCGGCGTACCAACACCATGCTGGCCGACCTGATCTTCGTCGACGTGCCGGGCCGGGTCGCCAAGCAGCTGCTGCAGCTGGCCCAACGGTTCGGTTCGATCGACGGCGGGCAGCTGCGGGTCACCCACGACCTGACCCAGGAGGAGCTCGCGCAGCTCGTGGGGGCCTCGCGCGAGACGGTCAACAAGGCGCTCGCCGACTTCGCCTCGCGCGGCTGGCTGCGGCTCGAGGGCAAGAGCGTGGTCATCCTCGACCGCGAACGCCTCGCCCGCCGCGCCCGCTGACCTGTTCGCCGGCGATCTTGATGCCGACGATGGGCCATACCCCGCGCAGAGCACCAAGGTCCGCGCGAACGCCGGCGCTACCGCACGCATTTCTCCCTGCTGATCAACTCACGCCGCCCAGTCCGCCTCGCGCTTGAAGTCGGGACCGCCGATGACAAGGGCCAGGTCGGTGCCATCGGCGTTCATCACGTAGAGGCCGTTGTCGGGGTGGGAGAATTCTGCTGCAGACGGGTCAATGGAAAACATGAGCTTCGTGCCGTCCGGTGACCAGGTGGGTGTTAGCGCGAATCGTCCGTCGTCCCCGCTGAACACCACTTTGAGGCCAGTCCCGTCCGAATGGATCGTGTAGAGGGGGCCGGTGGCTTGGTCGCGGCCCGCCGCGAACACGACGGTGGAACCGTCGGGTGACCACCTGCCGCCGATCGCTACTTTCAGAGACGGCGGAGTGAGTCGGTCCCAGTGTCGGTTACCGGTCTGGAACGTCCAGAGTGATCCGACGCTCTGCACGGGCGACTCACGGAACACCAGCAGCTTGCGGCCGTCCGGTGAGTAGTCGATCGGTGTGTCTGCGCCGGCGCCGGCCGGCGTAGTGGTGAGGCGGGTGATTTGGGTGCCGTCGGCGTTTGTGATGTAGATGCCGGCCCTGTCGGGATGTGCGTCGTCCCAGCCTTGCAACGCGACGTGTGTCCCGTCCGGAGACCACGCCCCGACGCCGAGGTTCAGCGTCGGCGTTGGCAACGGTAACTTTGTCGCGCCGGTGCCGTCGTAATTCAGTACCACGGCGGTCGCGCGGGTGCCGTCCCGAGAAGACCCCGTTACAACGATTTTGCGTCCGTCCGGGGACAGCCGCGGGCAGCAGGTCGTCATCGGTTCGCCGATCTGCGTCACGTGCGTACCGTCGGCATGTGCGGTGAACACGGTTTCCTCACCGTAGGTGCCACCGGCGCGGGTAAACACGATGTGGCCGGCCAAGTCGGCGGCGGACGCTGTTGGCGACGTCGCGGCGGGCGTGGGTGTCGAAGGATTGGGGCCGGTGCTGGCCGGCGATTTCGTCGCGCCGTTTGAACTACATCCGCAGATCACGAGCAGGGCAGCCATGCTGAGCGTGCCCGCGAGTCGACTGCTTCGCCGCTGCAACACGATGCGTCGTGCTGTTCTACGCGGCGAGTACATGCAGGTCAGTGTCCGCGTGGCGAAGGATGAAACACAGGATGCCAGCACCACCGTCAACCACGTAGTCAGGTTCCGAGGCCGTGGAGATAAGCGAGTTGCGCTTCGACGCTGAGATCGGCGGCGAACCAGACGGACTTGTCGACGTCGGCGTAGACCACCTCGACGATCTGCCGCGCGGTCGCGTCCGGGCCCAGTTCCGACAGCGCGGCGCGCACCTGATCGAGCCGCTCCTCGCGGTGCGCGAGGTAGCTGCGTGCCACCTCGGCGACGGACGGCAACTCCGGGCCGTGGCCGGTCAGCACCGTCGCGTCGCCCAGCGCTGCCAGCCTGCGCAGTGAGTGCAGATACGGGCCGAGCACGCCGTCCGGATACGCCACCACCGTGGTGCCGCGACCGAGAATCGTGTCGCCGGTCAGGACGGCCTCGTCGTCACCGACGACGAACGAGACGGAGTCGGCGGTGTGCCCGGGCGTCGCCAGCACCCGGACGTCCAGCCCGGCGTAGGCCAGCGGCTCGCCGTCGGTGAGCGGCGCGGCACCGATGCAGTGCTCCGGGTCGATCGCCCGGACCGGCGCGCCGGTGCGCTCGTGCAACGCCGCCGCGGCCTGGCTGTGATCGAAGTGCCGGTGCGTGACCAGGACGAGTGAGATGTCCTGCGCCGCGGCGAGCACCCGGTCGAGGTGCGTGTCGTCGGACTGTCCCGGGTCGACCACGATCGAGTCGGCTGCACCGGGCGCACGCAGCAGCCACGTGTTCGTGCCGTCGAGCGTCATCGGCCCTGGGTTCTGCTGCAACAGCACCGACGCGTACGGCGTGACCTCGCGCGGCACTTCGTAGGCGGGGTGCGAGGTCATCGGAACATGCCCGGCGGTGCCGAGAACACCGTGCCGTCCGGCAGCTCCACCGAGATCGAACCGTCGTCGTCGACCTTGATCTCCGGCCGCACCGCCTCGAGCGTGCGTGACTCGGCCGCGGCGAGCACCTCGGCGACCGTGCTGAACGGCAGCAACGAGGCGAGGGTCATCAACGTGGGTGGCAGCGCCTTCCGCTCGCCGCGCTGCGCCTGCTCGAGCGCGGCCGACACCGGCACCCAGGACGCTTCGCTCGACTCGTTCGTGACGTCCTGCGCCTCGGCCGAGTCCGGCAGCGCGGCGACGAAGAACCGGGTGTCGTAGCGGCGCACCTCGCCCACCGGCGTGACCCAGCGCGACCACGCCCGCACCGCGTCCCCGTCGACGGCCAACCGGTTGGCGCGCAGCAGATCGCCGAACGCGACCCGGCCGAGTTCGACGTCGGCGCGGGCACCGCTCAGATCTGCGCTCGGGACGGTGAGCAGGACGCCCGTTTCCTCGAACGTCTCGCGCACCGCCGCGCCGATGAGCGCGCGCGCCGTCGTGTCGTCGGATCCGGACCGCGCGGCGAGCAACTCCGGGCCGGCGCCGGTGATCGGCAACGCAGCGTCGTCGTCGTCGACCCGCCCTCCGGGGAATACGGTCATCCCGGCCGCGAACACCATCTGGGTCACCCGGGTGAGCAACCACGCCTCGATGCCGTCAGCACCGTCGCGCAGCAGCACGACCGTGGCCGCGTCCCGCACCGGCACGTCCTCGGGCGCGGCGGCGTCTGTCAACGGACTTCCACGATCAGCTCGATCTCGACCGGGGCGTCCAGGGGCAGCGCCGCGACGCCGACGGCGGAGCGCGCGTGCTCGCCGGCCGCGCCGAAGACCTCGGCCAGCAACCGGCTCGCGCCGTTGACGACCGCCGGCTGGCCGGTGAAGTCCGGTGTGGACGCCACGAAGCCGACCACCTTGATCACCCCGACCACGGAGTCCAACCCGACGAGGTCGTGGATGGCAGCCAGCGCGTTGAGTGCGGCGACCCGGGCCAGCCCGGCGGCCTCGTCGGCAGACACCTCGCCACCGACCTTCCCGGTGACCGCGAGCTCGCCGGCCACCATCGGCAGCTGTCCCGAGGTGTAGACGAGCGAGCCGGTGCGCCGGGCGGGAACGTAGGCGGCAAGGGGTGCGGTCACGCCGGGCAGCTCGATGCCGAGTTCCCGCAGCCGCTGCAGAGCAGTCATCCCCGGGACGCTATCGGCTGCCTGCGTCACACGCGACGAGTCCGGCTGGAGCCGCCCACAGCCTGATCTCCTACGCTGGCCGAATGGTCGCCACTCGCGCCGCGACGCGGACCGAACAGGCCCCGGCCCCGGACCGGCTCGCCGACGGCATCCCGGCGAAGGCCCGGCTGCACGTCGTCACCGGCAAGGGCGGGACCGGCAAGACCACGGCCGCCGCCGCGCTGGCGCTGGCGCTCGCCGAGGGTGGCCGCAAGGTGCTGCTCGTCGAAGTCGAGTCCCGGCAGGCGCTGGCGCAGCTGTTCGACATCCCCCCGATGCCCTATGCGGAGCAGCGGCTGACCACGGTCGGCAAGGGGCAGGTGTTCGGGCTCGCTATCGATCCCGAGCAGGCGATGCTCGAGTACCTCGAGATGTTCTACGGGCTCAAGCGCGCCGGTAAGGGACTGAAGAAGCTCGGCGCCGTGGACTTCGTGACCACCCTCGCGCCCGGCCTGCGCGACGTACTGCTCACCGGCAAGGTGAAGGAGTCGGTCGTCCGGGTCACCCCGCAGGGCAACCCGAGCTACGACGCGATCGTGCTGGACGCGCCGCCCACCGGCCGGATCGCCCGATTCCTCGACGCCACCCGCGAGGTCGCGAAGCTCACCAAGTTCGGACCGATCAGCAACCAGAGCGAAGGGGTCATCAAGCTGCTGCACGGGCCGCGGACCGCGGTGCACATCGTCACCCTGCTCGAGGAGATGCCGGTGCAGGAGACGGTGGACGCGGTGACGGAACTGCGTGCGCTCGGTTTCCACCTCGGCGCGATCATCGTCAACCGCGCGCGGCCCACCCTCATCACCGACGGGCAGGTCGGCGCGAACGGCACGGTCGACGAGAAGAAGCTGGCCGCCGGGCTCGCCCGGGCCAACGTCCCGGCCGAGCAGGTGTCGGCCCTGGCAACGGAGATGGCCGCCTACGCGCAGCGGCAACACGTGCAGGAGGAGAACGCGGGGCGCCTGGACGGCCTCGATCTCCCGCGCATCGAGCTGCCCGACCTGAACCCGCCGGTCGAGCTGGGCGAGTTGATGGACCTCGCCGCCCGGTTCCGCAAGAGCGAGCACGGATGACTTCGACCACCAAGGCCAAGCCCGCCACGGTGTTGGACGCGGCTGCGCTCGTCCGCGACCCGCGGACCCGGGTCGTGGTGACGTGCGGCAGCGGCGGTGTCGGCAAGACGACGACCGCGGCAGCGCTGGCGATGATCGGCGCCGAGGCCGGCCGGCGCACGGTCGTCCTCACCATCGACCCGGCCCGCCGGCTCGCCCAGTCCATGGGGCTGACCGAGCTGGACAACACCCCGCGCGAGGTGACCGGCGTCAAGGGCGGCAACCTGTTCGCGATGATGCTCGACATGAAGCGGACGTTCGATGACGTCGTGCTCGAGCACTCGACGCCGGACCGCGCCGAGCAGATCTTCGCGAACCCGTTCTACCAGTCGCTGTCGTCGTCCTTCGCCGGGACGCAGGAGTACATGGCGATGGAGAAGCTGGGCCAGCTCGTCGCGGCGAACGAGTGGGATCTGATCGTCGTGGACACCCCGCCGTCCCGGTCGGCGCTGGACTTCCTCGACGCACCGAACCGGCTCGGCCGGTTCCTCGACGGCCGGATGATCCGGCTGCTCAGCGCGCCGGCCAAGGCCGGGGGCAAGGCCTACCTCAAGGTCGTCACGGTGTCCGTGGGCATGGTCGCCCGGGTCTTCACCAAGGTGATCGGCGGCGATCTGCTCAACGATCTGTCGAGCTTCGTCACCGCCCTCGAGTCGATGTTCGGCGGGTTCCGGGAGCGCGCCCAGCAGACCTACGAGCTGCTCAAGAAGCCGGGCACGGCGTTCCTCGTCGTGGCCGCGCCGGAGCCGGACGCGTTGCGCGAAGCGTCCTACTTCGTCGAGCGACTGTCCGCAGACGCGATGCCGCTCGCCGGCGTGGTCGTCAACCGCACCCGCCGGGTGGCCGCGGTCGACGGCGGCGCGCCGCTCACCGCGGCCCGTGCCGAGCTCGCCGCGGACGCGCTGACAGGTGACAGTGCCGAGGAACAGCTCGCCCGGGCGGCCCTGCATGTCCACCACGAGATCGCCACGGCGGCCGAGCACGACGTGCGGATGACCCGCCGGTTCTGCTCGGCGCACCCCGAGGTGCCGGTGGTCGGGGTGACCGCGCTGCCGTCCGATGTCCACGATCTGGACGGCCTGCGCACCATCGGGCTGCTGCTCGGCGCCTGAGCCGACCCCTAGCGCCGGGCGGCCCGCCGCCCGAGCCCCCGTACCCTGATATCTCGTGGCCTTCGATCCGACCCGACCGGACCCCCGCATCACACTGCTCAAACTGATCGGCGTTCTGGTCGTGGCCGGGATCCTGGCCGCCGGGGTGGCTCTGCCCTACATCGGCGGGATCGGCTTCGTGGCCGGCAAAGCGGCCGGCAAGTTCATCGACACCCCGTGCAAGTGGCACGACACGCTGCCGCCCCAGCGCACCACCGTCTACGCGCGCGACCGGCGGACCGTCATCGCGACGCTGTTCAGCCAGGACCGGGTGCCGGTCGAGCTGAACCAGGTGCCGCAGGCGCTGCGGGACGCGCTCGTCGCGACCGAGGACCGGCGCTTCTATCAGCACCACGGCGTCGACCTGCGCGGCCTGATCCGCTCGGCGATCAGCACCAGCAGCGGCGACACGCAGGGCGGTTCGACGCTGACGATGCAGTACGTCAAGCAGGTCCGCTACTACCAGGCGGGCGACGACCCGAAGAAGCAGGCGGCGGCCATCGCGGTGAACCTGCACCGCAAGATGGAAGACGCGAAGTGCGCGCTCTACATCGAGGAGACGCTGCACCGGCCGAAGCAGGACATCCTGAAGGACTACCTCAACATCGCGTTCTTCGGCGAACACTCCTACGGCATCCAGACCGCCGCCGAGACCTACTTCAACAAGTCGGCCGAGCGGTTGACGTTGGCCGAGTCGGCACTACTCGTCGGGTTGCTGCGCGCACCGTCGGCCTACGACCCGTTCGTCTACCCGGCCGCGGCCAAGGCGCGGCGCGACGAGGTGCTGCAGAATCTCGTCGCCGTCGGCAAGCTCAGCCAGGCCGCCGCGGACAAGGTCGAGGCGGAGCCGATCTCGCTCGCCACCCAGTCGCCGCCGCAGGTGCGGCAGGGGTGCGCGAACTCCAGCAGCTCGATCCCGAACGCGGCGTTCTTCTGCGAGTACGTGGTCGACTGGCTGGAGACGGTCAATCACATGACCCAGACCGAGTTGGAAACCGGCGGCTACAACATCGTCACCACGCTCGACCCGAAGATTCAAGCCAGCACGCAGCGCAACATCACGGCCTACGTTCCGCCCAAGTCGCCGATGACCGCGGTCCTTCCGGTGCTGGATCCGACGACCGGCGAGATCCTCGCCATGGCGACGAGCAAGCACTTCGGCACCGAGCGCGGCGAGACCGAGCAGCCGGTGTTCACCAAGCACACCGCCGCGGGCGCGTCGACCTACAAGCTGTTCCCATTGCTGGTTGCGCTATCGACCGGTGTGCCGAGCACCTGGCAGCTCAGCACGGTGGGCAGCTCCGGCACCTGGACACCGACGAACTGCGCGACGGCGAGGCCGGTGGCCAACGGCGACGAGAACGTCTTCTACAACACCGTCGAAACGCTCGCCACCGCGACCGCGAAGTCGTCCAACACCTACTTCGTCTCGCTCGCCGACAAGTTGCTCAGCTGCAATCTGCAGCCGATCGTCGACATGGCCACCAAGCTCGGCCTGACCGGGCTGGAGGATCCTGAGCCCAACACGCAGAACCTGACGGTCGGGCAGGCGATCGTGCAGCAGCAACGGGCCCAGCAGCTCGTGCTCGGCTCCATCCCGACCAGCCCGCTCGAGCTGGCCGGCGCCTACGCGACGGTGGCGAACGGCGGCGTGTACAACTCGCCGCGGCCCGTGCTCAACATCTACGAAAACAACCATCCGCTGCGGGTGGCGCACCCGACCTCGACCAGGGTGCTCGCCCCCCAGGTAGCCGCCCAGGCGACGCAGATCCTTACCGGCGACACCCGCTACCCGGGCACCTCGGCCGACGCGTTCAGCAGCTGGTACGGCCTGAACCCGAGCGTGATCGCGGGCAAGACCGGTACCGCCGAGGCCAACAAGCCGGGCAAGAACGGCGCCGTCTGGTTCGCCGGCATGACGCCGAATCTCGTCGGCGTCTCGGCCCTGATCAACTTCGACAACACGAGCGTGCCGTCCCGCGGCCTCGTCGGGCAGGGCATCGGGACCGCCTACGGCGACTTCGCGGCCAAGGTGTGGCTGAAGTCGCTGCAGCCGACGCTGGTCCACCGCTCGTGGAGCTGGCCCGACCCGTTCACCGTCGGCGCGCAGGAGGTGCCGAGCCTTCTCGGCATGAGCCTGTCCGAAGCGCGCATCGCGCTCTCGCAGTACAACATGAAGCTCGCCGAGCTGGGCGGGCACAGCGTGCTGGGCCTGTGCCCGAGCAGCCAGCCGTACGACACGATCGGCTACTACGGACCGCAGCGGGCCGACGCCGGCGCGACGATCACCGTCTGCGTGAGCACCGGCGTATCGCAGTACATCCCGCCGCCCGTCATCACCCACACCCCTCCTCCAGCCACCGGCTCCGGCGGTGGTGGCGGTGGCGGCGGTGGCGGCGGCACCGGTGGCGGCGGCACGGGTGGCGGTGGTGGTGGCGGCGGGAACGGCAACGGGCCGCCGCCGGGTCACGGTCACGGCCCGGGCGGCGGCTGACCGAGACTCCGGTCAGCCGAGCCGGCGGCGCACCTCGTCGCTGACCCGCTTACCGTCGGCGCGGCCCGCCACCTGCGGCGCGACGATCTTCATCACCGCGCCCATGTCACGCGGGCTGCTCGCTCCCGTGGCGGCGATTGCAGCGGCGATCACCTCGCCCAGCTCGTCCTCGCCCAGCTGCGCCGGCAGGTAGCGGTCGAGCACCTCGCCCTCGGCCCGCTCGCGGGCGGCCAGCTCGCCGCGGCCGCCGGCGTCGAACGCCTCGGCCGCCTCCCGGCGCTTCTTAGCCTCGCGCACCAGCACCCGCAGCACCTCGTCGTCGGAGAGCTCGCGCGCGGTCTTGCCCGCCACCTCTTCGGTCGTCACCGACGTCAAGGCCATCCGCAGGGTCGCGACGGTGACCGCGTCGCGCGCCTTCATTGCAGCGTTGAGGTCGGCCTGCAACTGCGCCTTGAGCCCGGACATGGGATCAACGTAGTCGAGCCAGGCATCGGGTTATCGGCATCCGTCCGTAGGCTGATCGTCATGCGCCGAACCGTCACCGTCCTGGGTGCAGCAGGGGCGGCGACCGCGCTGTACGGCGGGTTCGTCGAACGGAACGCGTTCACCGTCCGGACCTTCGACGTTCCGGTGCTGGAAGCCGGGGCGGCGCCACTGCGCGTGCTGCACGTGACCGACCTGCACATCACTGCCGGACAGCGACGCAAGCATGCCTGGATCCGCGGCCTCGCCGACCTGAATCCGGACCTCGTGGTGAACACCGGCGACACGCTTTCGGCAGCGGATGCGATCCCGGCGGTCATGCACGCGCTCGAGCCGCTGTCCGCGTTCCCGGCGGTGTTCGTCCCGGGCAACAACGACTACTACGCGCCACGCCTGCGCAGCCCGGCGAAGTACTTCAAACCGAGGAACCCGGACGCCGAACGGCACGGGCCGCCGCTGCCCTGGCCGCAGCTGGCCGCCGCACTCACCCACGCCGGCTGGATCGATCTGACCCATCACCGAGCCACCCTGAAGATCGACGGGCGGGCGGTCGCGCTGGCCGGCACCGACGACCCGCACCTGCGCCGCGCGAATTACGACCTGATCGCCGGTCCGGCGCCGGTCGAGGCCGACGTGCGGCTCGGCGTCACCCACTCGCCCGAGCCGTTCGTGCTGAAGCGCTTCGCCAACGACGGCTACGACCTGGTGCTCGCCGGGCACACCCACGGCGGCCAGGTGCGGATCCCGTTCGGCCCGGCGATCGTCACCAACTGCGGCATCGAGCGCACCCGCGCGCGCTGGCTGCACCGCTGGGACGACCGGATGTACTTCCACGTCTGCGCCGGTCTGGGTACCAATCCGTTCGCGCCGATCCGGTTCTGTTGCCGGCCCGAAGCGACCCTGCTGACGCTTGTGCCCCGGTCCTGAGCGGTTGTCTCCCGCAGGTATGCTGGCCGGGTTGGTTCGCGGGGTGTGGCGCAGCTTGGTAGCGTGCTTCGTTCGGGACGAAGAGGTCGCAGGTTCAAATCCTGTCACCCCGACCAGCGCGGCCAAGCAAGCTTCTTGCGATGCGCCGGGCAAGCGTGGGGTCGGCGGCAGCGCAGCCACCGAATACCCCCGGTCAAGCAGACCCTTCCAGGGAACCGGGATGTGTATGGACGGCGCGATGACGGCGGCAGTTCGTGGCTGATAAAGAAGGCTTCCTCAAGCACGGCCGGGTGACTCCGCCGCGCCGGCCCGTCCCGGTCCGGTTGCAGGACTGGCGCGAGGTCTACGAGCTGCTGCCGCAGGCCACGCTCGTCGAGCAGGCCAGCCGGTGCATGAACTGTGGCGTCGCGTTCTGCCACGGCGGGTGCCCGCTCGGGAACCTGATCCCCGAGTGGAACGACCTCGTCCATCAGGGCTTCTGGCGCGAGGCCATCGACCGGCTGCACGCCACGAACAACTTCCCGGAGTTCACCGGCCGGCTCTGCCCGGCGCCGTGCGAGGCGGCCTGCGTCCTGGGCATCAGCCAGGACCCGGTGACCATCAAGCAGGTCGAGGTCGAGATCATCGACCGCGCCTTCGCCGAGAATTGGGTCGAGCCGGTGCCGCCGGAGCTGAGCACGGGCAAGCGGGTCGCCGTCGTCGGCTCCGGCCCGGCCGGACTCGCCGCCGCGCAACAGCTCACCCGGGCCGGGCACGCGGTCACGGTCTTCGAGCGCGACGACCGCATCGGCGGCCTGCTGCGCTACGGCATTCCCGAGTTCAAGATGGAGAAGCGGCACGTCGACCGGCGGGTGGCGCAGATGGCCGCAGAGGGCACGGAGTTCCGGCCGGGCGTCAACGTCGGCGTGGACGTCTCCGTCGAAGAACTGCGCGGCGATTTCGACGCGATCGTGCTCGCCGGCGGCGCGACGCAGGCGCGCGACCTGCCGATCCCCGGCCGTGAGCTGTCCGGCATCCACCAGGCGATGGAGTACCTGCCGTGGGCCAACCGGGTGCAGCAGGGCGACCTCGACGAGACGCCGATCTCGGCGGCCGGCAAGAAGGTCGTCATCATCGGCGGCGGCGACACCGGGGCGGACTGTCTAGGTACGGCGCACCGCCAGGGTGCGGCCAGCGTGCACCAGTTCGAGATCATGCCGCGCCCGCCCGAGGAGCGCGCCGACTCGACGCCGTGGCCAACCTATCCGCTGATGTA